>DASYZN010000235.1:0-9873 GCA_035946105.1 Thermoplasmata archaeon
CGAGATGACGTTCGGGCACAGCCTCGCGGCTCTGGCGGCCCCCGTCCTCACCGGCCCGGCCTCGGCCTACCACGAAGCGCTCGGCCGATTGCTCTCCGCCGCGGGCGTGCCGGACTGGGGTCGGCGGGCCTGACGAGCCCGCTCAGACGATGAGGAAGCGCTCGACCGCCGCCCGCTCCACGAAGTGGAGCTCGGGCGCGGGGACAACGAGGCAATGCATCGGCGGACCGGCGTCGAGGGACCTCAGCCGATCGACCTCGCCGTACCAGGCTCGGGCCGTCTCCGTGCCGACGCGGGCCAATAGGCCCACCCGCGTCCCGCTCGGCAGAAGCGTTCGGCCCGGATCCCGGTCCACGAGCGTTCCGAGGGCCTCGGGGCCCGTGAGGTACCGCCCGCTCGCCGGGTCGAGGTCGAGGAGCACGAGGGTGTGGAGGCCGGCGAGACGGTTCGCCCGGATCCCTTCGATCGGGGAGGTCGGCTCGAACCCCGCCGAGGGGAACGGGAAGGAGACCGTCCGCCCGAAGCGGTACGGCATGAGTCCGAGGAAGCCCGGGGCCGCGACGAGCACGCTCGCGTTCGGCAGGTAATGCCATCGGTGGCCCCGCTCCTCCGCCTCCCCTCGGAGGGCGACGTGCGTCGTCGCGGCGAAGGGGTCTCCCGGCACGACGAGGGCGACCGAGCGGCCGCCGTCCAGGGCCGACCAGATCCGCCGCCCGTCCTCGACCTCGGAGCGACCCAGGGCGACGATCGGACGACCGATCCGATCGGAGAGCCGGCCGAGGGCGCCCTGGGCGAGGACCGCCGTGTACTCCTCGGCGAAGACCTCGTCGCACGCGCGAAGGCGTTCGATCGCCCGCTCAGAGAGGTCGCGCTC
Organism: Thermoplasmata archaeon; assembly: GCA_035946105.1. Taxonomy (GTDB): domain Archaea; phylum Thermoplasmatota; class Thermoplasmata; order Lutacidiplasmatales; family UBA184; genus Lutacidiplasma. The sequence goes on from DASYZN010000235.1 coordinate 875, forward strand.
GTCGCACAGCCCGGCGCCGACGAACCAGAGGTCCCCCATCCGGGTCAGCCCTTGAACGCGAGGATCGGGCAGGGGGCCCGGCGGAACATCTCCTCGAGGAAGCGCCGGGTGAGCATCGGCCCCTCGGGGTGGATCGCCTCCTCCCCGATCAGGAGGAGTCCGTAGCGCCGTTTCGCCGCCTCGTGCAGGATGATCTCGGGCACCCGCCGCCGGGTCCCGAGCAGCTGGGCCGGGAACAGCGAGCGATGATGCTCGATCGGTACGCCGCGCGGCGAGCGGCTGCGCCCGGCAGCGGAGGCGGCCTGACCCCGGGTCGCCATGGCGAGGGTGACGATCGGCGCTCCCTCGTGGTGGACCGCGATCTCCTCGGCGAGCTGGAGCAGCTTCGGGGGGGGCGCCTCGGCGAACGTCGGGACCAGGATCCTCGGGATCCGGCTCTCCACGAGGGCGAGTCGGTTCACCACGAGCACATCGCACGGCGGGTGATGGAGGATCGCGCTCGCGGTGTGCCCGACGAACGGGTTGACGCTCCGTCGATCGCCGCTCAGGGTCATCACAATCGCCTCGGTGCCGTGGGTCTCCGCGCTCTCGAGGATCTCGCCGGCGACGTCGACGCTCGCCCGGACCTCGGGATCGACGCGGATGTCGAGCGCCGCTCCGGCCTCGTGGGCCGGGACCACGAGGTTGACCGACGACCGCCAGCGACGGGTGAGCTCCGGGAGGGTCCGGGTGGGGATCACGTGGAGGACGCGGACCTCCCCGTCGGCGTCGAGGAGCGACGAGGCGAAGCGGATCAGCGGCTCGACCTCGGACGGCTCCTGGACCGGGATGAGGAGCCGTCGGTACACGTCGCCTCGCGGGGGGCGCGTCGGCCCTAGAACGCCTCGGGGTGGAGCATGGTGTAGATGAGGTAGGCGACCAGGGCCAAGGCGAGGGCGCTGAAGACGACGAGGCCCAGGTGTTGGATCACGATCGCCCCGAGGGTGCCGAGGTCGAACGTCGACCCGTCGAGTCCCCCCATCGGTGCCCCTCGGGCCTCGTATCCGGTCCCAGGCTAATTAGGTCGTTCGTCGGCGGCCCCCGAGGCTGCGGGCGGGGTCGGCTCCATGGTCGAGGGTGATGGGGGGGTCGCCTCGCCGACGGCGGTCGCCGGTGCCTTCGCCGACCGCTGGCGCGCCTCTTTCGACAGCCGGCGGACGATCCGTCCCATCGAGCGCTCCCGCCGGGTCTCCGCCTTCTGGTACCCCACGTCCCGGGTCTCCTCCGTGAGCAACAGGACGACCCGACCGAGGCTCGTGCGGCCGGTCCGACCCCGGCGCTGGATCGCCCGGATCTCGCTCGGGACCGACTCGAAGAACACGACGAGATCGACGTCCGGCACGTCGAGCCCCTCCTCGGCCACGCTGCTCGCGACCAGGATCGGGAACCGGCCCGCCCTAAACTCCTCGAGCACCTGGCCCTGCTCCTTCTGGTTCATCCCGGGGTCCGTCCGGTCCCGGGTCGCCTGGCCGACGAAGCGGCCGACCCGCCAGCCCTGGGCCTCCAGCACCTCCCGGATCCCCTGGATCGTGTCGCGGAACTGGGCGAAGACGAGGATCCTCGGGGGCCGGTCCCTGGGATGCAAGAACTCCTCGCGCAAGAGATGGACGAGCGCGTCGAGCTTCGGATGGGAGCGACCGAGCGGTCCGGCGAGGATCGCCCTCCCTTCCGTCCGGGCCTTGACGAGGTCGGGGTGCTTCAGGAACGCCGCGTCGCCCCGGCCGAGCTTCTCCTTCCCGGCGACGCGGTCGACGTACTGGAGGAACGGTCCGACCCCCTGGGTCTCGAGCCGCTCCAACGCGTGGTGGAGGTGGAGCAGGAGGAGCTGGTGGAAGAGGGGGCCGAACTTCCGCACCATCGGGCCGGGCCGCGCGAAGATCTCCGAGCGCAGCGCGATGAGGTCCTTCACCGAGAGGGAGGCGATCGGCTTCTTCCTCAGGTAGCCGAGCGTCTGCAAGCGCCGGGCGACGGATCGGTTCCCTGCCCGAAGGTGCTCCTGCAGTCGCGCGAGCTCCGGGGGGAGGCGGACCCATCGGTATTCGACGTCGACCGGCTGGACGTACTCGGCGACGCCGGGGTCCTCCCGAGAGCGGGCCTCGATCCGTCGGACGCCGAGCGCCCGCACCACCTCCTCGATCCGCTCGTCGCGGCCCCCGGGGGAGGCCGTGAGGGCGAGCAGCCGGCCCCCGTCGGGTCGCTCCGACCGGTACCGCTCGGCGATCGGCACGTAGGCGTATTTCCCGACGGCGTGATGGGCCTCGTCGACGACGAGCAGGGAGACCCCCTTGAGGTCGTAGCGCCCCTCGGCCAAGTCGTTCACGATGAGCTCGGGCGTGGCGAAGACGACCTCCGCCCCCTCCCACGCGCCGTCCCGGACGGGGCGCTTCACCGTGCCCGTGAACTGGGCGACCGTGAGCCGCTTGAACCAGCGCCGGAACGATTCCGCATGCTGTCGCACCAGGGGGCGGGTCGGGGCGAGGAAGAGGACCTTCCCGGGGGCCCTTCGAAGGATCTCGGCGGCGAGGAGGCCGGCGATCACCGTCTTGCCGAGCCCCGTGGGGAGGACGACCAGGAGGTCCTCGGAGAGACCGACCCGGGCGAAATCGATCTGGAACGGGAGCGCGCGCAGCACGCCCTCGTTCAGGAGGGGGTGCTCGACCTGGCCCGACCCGATCCGCCAGATCCCGGGCAACGCTTCGGGCCGGGCCCGGGGGACGGCACCGGGATCGACGCTCCCATCGGAGAACTCCTCGAGGCGATGCTGGGTCCGCCGGACCCGGGCTCCCGAGGGCTTCGAAGGGTTCGCGCCCCGAGCGGCGGTCCGCAGGGTCACAGGAACCGCACGTCGGGCGGGAGCGGGAGCGCCACCTCGCGGAACCGGGTCGGCCACTCCTGCGGGTCGAAGCCCTTCTGCGCGAGGAAGGTGGTGAGCCATCGCTCGAGGCCGATCCCCGAGCAGCCGGACCAGAGCTCGCCCTTCTGGGTGCGGATCGTGAACGCCTTCGTGTACTTGTCGCCCACGATCGAGAGGTTCTGGAACTCGAGCCACTCCGAGTCGGCCCGCGATCCTCGGTAGGGAAGGTACGCCTCGTAGTCGATCGTCCCCTTGACCCGCTCGGTCCCCGCCTCGAGCCCGGTGCCGCCGGCCTGCTGGAGGTAGAACGGGGTCACCCAGGCCGTCCGCCATTCGAGCTCGAGGATGTCGTCGAAGACGTGGGCATAGCGCGCCTGGAGGGCCTCCCTGAGTTCGAGCAGCTGGTCCGGGGTCCCGACGTAGACCGGCTCGATCCGGTGGAACTCGTCGACCCGCTCGAGGCCGTGGCGGCCGCCGCTCTCGTAACGGTTCGAGACGGCCGTGCGGTCGAAGACCCTGAGGGGCAGGCTCTCCTGGGCGATTGTCCGCCCCGAGAGCCACCAGTAGATCGTCGGGCACTGGGCATAGCAGGAGATCGCCGACGGCGGCGCCACGTGCTTCGCGAGCTCGTCCGCGGGGACCTTCCGGGTGATCTTGACGAGGTCGGTGAACCGTTCCCAGTCCGCGGGGTCCCGGCTCGTCGGCTCCGAAACGTAGTAGAACTCCCCCGGCAGCCCCTCGAGGTGACCGGTCTTGAGGAGGATGTCGAAGGAGTCGTGGTGGGGCTGGGTCACCTCCTGGAACCCGAGCGGCTCCAGCACCTCGGTCCGGGCGATCCGCTCCATCGTCCGAAGGAGATGGGCGACGGTCGGGCCGAGGAACCACTTCCCCTTCGTGGGGCCGCTGCGGACCCATTGGCGACGGAGCATCTCCTCCGTCGGGTCGACCGTCCCGCGGTGGGTCCGTTCCTTCGCCGGGCTGATCAGGGTCCAGGCCTGCTCCTTCCCCGCGTAGCGCTGCCGGTGGAGCTTCTCGACCACGAGGGCGATCGCCCGGTCGACCCAGTTGTCCCGGAGCGCCTCCTCGGGGAGGTCGGTCAGGGTGAGGGTCGCCCGGTGGTCGGCGAAGGAGAGCTCGTGCGGGATCGGCAGTCCGATCGGCCGCTCGGGGGCGCCCTCGACCGCGAAGCCGACCCGATACCGATCGGCCTGGATGGAGCGGACCCCGACCTTCCGAGCCTTCCCCAGGCTCTCGCCGAGCCGGCGGGCGAAGGCGAGCAGGGCCTGGTGGGGCCGTCCGCCGTCGGACTCGAGCACCACCCGAAGCCGATCGCCGTCGACCGACCAGCTCGCGAGCCGCCCCGTGCCGCGGGCCCCGAGGGAGCGCTTCAGCGCCTCGTCCGCGAGGGGGGGAACGATCCCCTCGAGCGCCGCTCGCCCGCCGACGTCGCCGCTCAAGGTGAGGGTCGCCTCGAGGGCGTTCTCCATCGGCGCTTCGGACGGGTCCGCGCCTTATTACCCTGAGCGCGCAATCCCAAGCGGCTCGGGGTCCCCGACGCCCCCGCCGGCCCGCGAGAGCTTTTCTAGCCCGGGCGTGTCGATGGGCCGAGGGTCGTCATGGCGAGCGGAGCGGTCGCGGCGGAGCTCTTCATCGGAGGGAAGTGGCACCACCCGGAGGGTCGCGCCCGGTTCCAATCGATCAACCCGACGAACGGCGAGCCGGTCGGCTCGTTCGTCTCGGCCTCCTCCGAGGACGTGCGGGCCGCCATCGGCGCCGCCCAGGCGGCGTTCCCCTCCTGGAAGGCGACCCCCGCCCCCCGGCGGGGGGAGATCCTCCTCGCGGCGGCCGCCATCCTGAGGCGGCGGAAGGAGGAGATCGCCCGGACGGTGACCCGGGAGATGGGGAAGATCCTCGCCGAGGGGCGGGGGGACGTGCAGGAGTCGATCGATTTCCTCGAGTTCATGGCCGGCGAGGGCCGGAGGCTCCGCGGGGAGACGGTCCCGTCGGAACTCCGGCAGAAGTTCTGCCTCACGGTCCGGCAGCCGAAGGGCGTCGTCGCCTGCATCACGCCGTGGAACTTCCCGACGGCGATCCCGAACTGGAAGATCGCCGCGGCCCTGATCTGCGGGAACACGGTGGTCTTCAAGCCGGCCTCGCTCACCGCGCTCTGCGCGACCCGCGTCGTGGAGGTCTACGAGGAGGCGGGCCTTCCCCCGGGCGTCCTCAACCTCGTCACCGGATCCGGGGGCACGGTCGGGACGGCGCTCCTCACGGACCCGCGGGTGCGCGCCGTGAGCTTCACCGGGGGGGTCGAGACGGGCCGGGAGGTCTACCAAAAGGGCGCCGAGGGGCTCAAGATGGTCCATCTCGAGCTCGGCGGGAAGAACCCGGAGATCGTCCTCGAGGACGCCGACCTCGACCTGGCCCTCGAGGGCCTCCTCTTCGGGGCGTTCGGCACCTCCGGGCAGCGCTGCACGGCGACGAGCCGCCTGATCCTCGACGCCAAGGTCTACGAGGAGTTCCTCGGCCGCCTCGTCGACCGGGTCCGCGCCCTGAAGGTCGGCGATCCGCTCGTCGAGTCGACGGAGATGGGCCCCGTCGCTTCGAGGGACCAGGAGGCGAAGGTGATGGGCTACATCGACGGCGCCCGGGCCTCGGGGGACCGCCTCGCCCTCGGCGGGACGAAGCTTACGGGACGGGAGTACGACCGGGGCTCGTTCCTCGCCCCCACGATCTTCGAGACGCGGCACGGCAGCCGGATCTCGACGGAGGAGATCTTCGGGCCCGTGCTCGCCGTCCTCAAGGTCTCCGGCTTCGAGGAGGCGGTCCGAGTGGCCAACGACGTCTCCTACGGCCTCTCCTCGTCGATCTACACGAAGGATGTCGGGCGGGCGTTCCGGGCGATCGAGGAGCTCGAGGCGGGCATCACCTACGTGAACGCGCCGACGATCGGCGCGGAGGTCCAGCTCCCGTTCGGCGGGGTGAAGAACACGGGGAACGGGGGCCGGGAGGCCGGCTCGGCGGCGATCGAGGAGTTCACCGAGGTGAAGACGGTCTTCGTCGATTTCTCGAACCGCCTCCAGAAGGCCCAGATCGACCCCCGCTGAGCCGGTCCATGGGCGGGTTCCGGGGCACGGACGACGCGCTCGACCGGGAGATCGCGACCCTCGAGGCGATGGCGCTCCTTAGGCTCCGACGGCATGCGAAGGACCTGAACGCCCTCGACCGGGACCTCCAGGAGCTCAAGCGGGAACGGGTCCGGCGACGTTCCTCGGGGGCCGCCGAGGCTTCCGTCGACGTGGGGACGGCCGACGAGGCCGGGTAGGGGGCCCGAGGGGCGCTTCGGCTAGTTCGACGGCCCGGTCCGGTTCGGGTTGTCGAAGTTCGTCAGCACGGTCTGGTTGAGGCTCCTCGGCCGGGCGAGCGCCGAGAGGAGCGGGTCGTCCTGGAGCGCCGGGATCGTCTCGGAGATCGGCACGTCGACGACGATCTCCCGGGTCCGTCCGCCGCGGCCCCGGGAGACGATCGTCGCCCGGATGAGGCCCAGGTTCTCGAGCTCGGAGAGGTAATTGGAGATCGAGCGGGCGTGGAGCGGGGGGAGGCCGAGGCGCAGGGCGAGGCGGGTGTAGGCGGCGTAGACATCCCCGGTCTGCAGGCCCTCGCGGCGGCGCTCGAAGAGCTGCAGGATGGCGTACATCAGCACCTTGCAGTGGGACGGCAGGGTCCGGCAGCACTCGACGATGATGTCCTGCTCGAGGCGGCTCTTCGCCTTGACGACGTGCTCCGGGGTGATCCGCTTCGCCCGGTCGCGTTCGGCCATCTCGGCGGCGAGCCTCAGGAGCCCGATCGCCCGGCGGGCGTCGCCGTTCTCGAGGGCGGCGTAGGCGGCGCAGCGCTGCAGGACCCCGTGGTCGAGGACGCCTTCCGTGAAGACCTCCAGGGCCCGGTCCCGTAGGATGTCCTCGAGCTGCGGCGCGTCGTACGGGGGGAAGACGATCTTCTCCTCGTTGAGGCGGCTGCGGACCCTCGCGTCGAGCTGGTTCGTGAACTGGAGGTCGTTCGAGATGCCGACGAGGCACAATCGGGCGCCGTCGAGCTCGGTGTTGAGCTGGCTCAACGTATAGAGCACCCCGTCCCCGCTGCGGGCGACCAGGCGGTCGATCTCGTCGAGGACGAGGATCGCGGTGCCCTCCCGGGCCTCCAGGAGGGCGCGCATCGCCGCCTGGACCCGGTCGAGCGACCAGCCCGTCGGGATCCGATCGGACTCCTTCGAGGCGAACGTGTTGCCGATCGTCTGGAGGAGGCTGTAGGGGGTGTCGACGTTGGCGCAGTTCACCGAGACGAAGGTGACCCGGCCCTTGAGGTCGGTGCGCCGCTGGATGTCGTGGCGGACCTGGGAGACGACCGCCGTCTTCCCCGTGCCGATCTTCCCGTAGATCAGGAGGTTCGAAGGGGTCTCCCCCTTGAGCGAGGGCGAGAGGATCTCGGCGACCTGGCGGATCTGGTGCTCCCGATGCGGGAGGCGTTGCGGGATGTAGGACTCCCTGAGGATCTCCCGGTTCCCCTTGAAGAGCTCCGTCGAGTAGCGCATCACCGAGTCGAAGAGGTCGCTCGCCGAGCCCGCCGCCGACGGGCCGGGAGGATTCGGCGGGACGGGGAGGGTCGGCCGCTCTCCGACGGGCGGAGCGGTCTCGTTGGCGGCGCTCAGCGTTGCTCGGTCCATCCGGTGTCCCTCGGAGCGCCGTCGAACGGATGCGGGACCGTCGAGCGGGCCTCGGGCGAAGGTTCGTAGCCGGGGGGGCCATATCTAACTTGTGTCGGGCGAAGTCGGACGCGTCGATCCGCGATCGTTCCGGACCCCGTCCGGACCCCCCCGAAGGGGTTCCGGCCGGCCTCAGACGTCGGAACGGTCCGAAGGCTCCGTCGGTGGCTCGGGCGCCGCCCGCTCGGGGTACAACGGGCCTCGTTCGACCGGTCGGACCTTCTGTTGCCGCAGTCGAAGGAAGAGGAAAGCGCTGATCGCCCCGAGGGCGATGAGGCCCACGAGCAAGAGCAGGATGATCGCGATCCCGGAGGACGAGGCGAGGAACGGGGTGGCGGCGCGGGCGACGCCGGGGGAGATCGATAGGTTCGCCGAGGCGGTCAGGCCCGCCGGATCGGTGGCGATGACCCGCACGGTAAAGAGGCCCGGGTCCGCGTAGGTGTGGGTCGCGTTCTGCCCCGTCGAGGTCGTCCCGTCGCCGAAGCTCCAGGAGAGCGTCGGCGGTCCGGAGCCGCCGAGCTCGATCGCCTGGAAGATGTAGGAGAGCGGGCCGTGGGTGCCGACGGAGGCCGCGATGCGGACCACGGGCGCCCCGCTGATCTCCACCGGTAGGGTCGAGGTGGCGACGCCGCCGGTCGTGTTGTCCCGGACCGTCAGGACGATCGTGAAGAGTCCGGCGGTATCGTAGGTGTGCTTGGGGGTGGGTCCGCCGTCGAAAAGGGCCTGGCCGTCCCCGAACGCCCACGAGTAGTTGTAGGGGCCGGGGCTCCCCGAGGCCAAGCCGACGAAGGCCACCGGGCGGCCGACGAACGGCGCGGGTGTGCTGACGACGAGCGAGGGGGTCGGCGCCGCGCCGGGTCCCACGTAGATCGTAAGGAGGTCGACGAGCGCCGTATCGAACGTGCGGTCCTCCGCGTGCAGGACGACCGTGAACGTCCCCTGGATCGGGAAGGTGAGGCTCGCATTGAGGAAGCTCACGTTCCCCGAGACGGCGATCGTCGGGGTCGCGGTGAGGGTGAGCCTCGGATTGAACGAATCGACCGAGAGGACCGTCTGGACGACCGGATCGTTCGTTCCGCTCGACGTGACCGCGGCGAAGTTCGCGGTGAACGGTACCGGACCCCCCGGCGGGGTCGAGGGGGCCGGGCGGAACGATTCGAGGACGAACGGCGCCGGGGTCGCTATCGAGGGGCCGCCCGAGGGCGCCGAGCCGGCCCCCCACGAGTTCCAGGCGACGACCAGTGCGTAGAGCGGGATCCCGTTCGTCGCCGAGAAGGAGGCGTTCGTCGACGTCGTGTTCCTAAGATAGACCGGGTGGACCCCGCCGACGGTGATCGGCCAACC
>DASYZN010000236.1:0-1961 GCA_035946105.1 Thermoplasmata archaeon
AACCCCGCGACCGTCCGGAACACCGCTCTGCGGGATCGGCCCCGCAACAGCGTCAGGATGCCCCGAAGGCCGATCGTTTCGAGCGCGTAGCGAGAATACACCCCGGGGAATCCTCCGAGCGCGGTAAGAAAAAGCCCCGAATCCTCGACGAGGAGCGGGATCTTCGACCTAGGACAGGCCGACAGCTTGGCGCGCACCACCTCCTCGAGGTGCGCCGATTGGACTTCGGGAAGGGACCTCCGATGCCAGCGAACTCGGATCGCTTGCGGCGCGAGGATCGCGCGGATCTCCCGGAACTTCGCCTCGTTCGACGAGACGAAGGCGATCTCCATCCCCCGCCTACCAGGGGTATTCGTTGTAGGCGATGATCTCGCTCGGGCTCTTCCGGCCTTCGCCTGGGGGGAGCGAGACCGTGCCCCCGTTCGACTCCACCGGAAAGCCGAGGGGGACGATGGCCAGCGGGTGGACGCCCTCGGGAACGCCGAGCACCGCGCGGACCTTCTCCTCGTGGAAATCGACGATCCAGGAGCTTCCGAGCCCCTCGGCGGTCGCCGCGAGTTGGAGGTGCCCGATCGCCACCGCGACGTCGAGTGGGTAGGCCGACATGAACCCGCCGACGGTCACCGGGATGTCTTCCTCGACGGAGAACGCGACGACGATGACCGGGGCCTCGGCCACGGGTTTCCCCTTGACGCAGGCCTGCGCGAGCAACCGTTTGCGCTCGTCATCCTGGACCACCACGAACCGCCACGGTTGGAGGTTCCCCTGCGACGGCGCGAGCCGAGCGGCCGAGAGGACCGCGCGCAGCTTCTCGTCCGGGATCGGCCTCGATTGGTACTGGCGGCAGGGCCGATAGGCGCGAATCGTCTCGAAGATGTCCATTGGAAAAGACCGGCGAAAAAACGTCGCTTCGTGGACCGGAGGGGGTTTTACCCTCCCGACGTCGAGGAACGCATTCGTCGGTACGAGGTTCGCCCTCGATAAAAGCGTTTGCTTAGAGGATCTTCCGACGCCGGCGAGCGGTTCGGCCCGTCTGCCTTTGGGAGCGCGGTCGACGACCCGAAAGGCGGCGAAGGTCCGTCGTCCGGCGACCGATCCCTGGCCCGTCCCCGGAGGAACTCTTGCCCACTCAGGCGTCGATCGGTCCGAACTGGCTCTGGTCTCCATTGTGGGGCTCGGGGCGGTCCGAGCGCCCCGGGCGGGCCGGTACCTCCCCGTCGAGTCGTCGTCGACGCCACCCTCAAGTACGGCTCCCCTTCGACGGAGGGGGGTCGTCGTTCCATGTCCTCGCTCGAGGAGCACATCACCGAGATCGAGGAGGAGATCCGTAAGACCCAGTACAACAAGGCGACCCAGCACCACATCGGCCGGCTGAAGGCGAAGCTCGCCGTTCTGCGCCTCGAGCGGGAGACCCGGGCGAAGGGAAAGGGCGGCGGCCTCGGCTACGCCGTACGCAAATCGGGCCATGCGACGGTGGGGCTCGTCGGGTACCCCTCCGTCGGCAAGTCGACCCTGCTCACCGACCTCACGGGGGCGGCGAGCCAGGCGGCGGCCTACGACTTCACGACGGTCTCCATTATCCCCGGCATGCTCCGCTGGGGCGGCGCCTCGATCCAGATCCTCGATATGCCGGGGCTCGTTCCCGGGGCGGCCAAGGGCCGGGGACGGGGTCGGGAGGTCCTTTCCGTGGTGCGCTCCGTCGATCTCATCCTGTTCATGATCGATCCGGAGCACACCGACTTCCAGGCGCTGCGGACCGAGCTCGAGGGCTCGGGGGTCCGGATCAACACCCGTCCGCCCCGGATCGTGATCACGCCCGGCGACCGGGGAGGCCTCACGATCTCGAGCACGGTGAAGCTCACCCACCTCGGCGGGGGGCTCGCGAGCCAGATCGCCCGAGAGTTCGGCCTGCACAACGGCCTCATCGTCTTCCGGGAGGACGCGGTCGAGGACCAGTTGAT
>DASYZN010000237.1:0-1674 GCA_035946105.1 Thermoplasmata archaeon
GGTGGATCCGGGGCGACCAGATGGGCTACCTCGCCTACCGTCTCCACGAAACGTACGCGGCCTCGGAAAGCCTCGAGGAGGTCTACCGGAGCGGCCGCTCGTTCGCGGGGGACTTTTCGGGGGGGATCGCCGCGATCGCCCGCGCCCTGCGGTCGCCGCCCACGGAACGGAGGGCGGCGCCGCCCGGGTACGACCGGCTCTTCCCGGACCCCCTCGGGCGGTCGAGGAGCCCGTGCAAGCGGATCACCCTCTTCGTCCGATGGATGGTCCGGCGCGAGGCCCCCGACCTCGGACTCTGGACCCGCGTCGATCCCGGGGAGCTTCGGATCCCCCTCGACCAGCACGTCTACTGGATCGCCTACCACTTGGGGCTCACCCAGCGGAAGAGCCGCTCCTGGGCGACCGTCGAGGAGGTGACCGAGGCGCTGCGCGCCGTCGATAGGGACGATCCGATCAAGTACGACTTCGTGCTCTGCCATACCGGGATCTCGGGCGACTGCCCGAAGGAGCGGGATCTGGCGATCTGCGGACCCTGCGCCGTCCGACCCGACTGCCTGCTCTGGCGCGGGAGGGCCGCATGACCCCCGGCTTCCCCGTCGACCCGGGGCTCCTCGAACGGTTCCGGGCCGCCGGCGCCCAGATCGACTGGCGCCCGGTCGAGCCCCCGAGCGCGAAGCCCCGCAAGGCCGCGGCGCCGTCCCGGGGCCGGGCGAAGGGGGCCGAGACCCGGATCGCCCATCTGCACGACGAGGAGGCCCGCGTCGAGCACCGGACGGTCGGGCAGACGACCTCGATCGTCGTGGACTCGGGGCCGGTCGGCGCCCTCGTCCTGCTCCTCGAGCTCGAGCGACGGGGCCCGCCGGCGCTGTTAGCGACCCACGATGCGGACCCGAGCTCGGCGTTCCCGCTCGGCGCCATCGAGGCCCGATGGGACGGAGGCACTTCCGAGCCGGAGCATTCGCTGCCCGTCGGGGACCTGATCCTGCTCGCCCGCTACGCCCTCGCGTAGCGGGCCCGGCCTCCGCGCCGCCGCGCCGCCGATCGAGCGAGGGCGAGCGCTCCGAGCGCCTCATGGTAGAGCGGCCCGAGCCGCTGCGGGAACCGTCCCCACTGGGCGAACGTCGGGACGCCGGGCGGGATCCGCGCGAGCGCCGACCGGCCTTCCCGGATCCGACCCGGTCGGAGGCCGGTGTAGCGCACGGGGGGGACCGAGGCGGCGAGGGCGGCCGCGACGTCGTCGGAGTGGTCGCCGACGTGGATCGCCCGGTGGGGGGGGATCCGGAGCGCTCCGAGGACCTCGAGCAGCGGCCGCCCGGAGGGCTTCGCGTCGCGGTGCTCCGCCGACAGGTAGACGATGTCGAACAGCCCGAGGAGCCGATGCCGCTCGAGGAGGGTGCGGATCGCCTCCGGCGGCTCCAGGAGGACGTTCGAGACGAGGGCGATCTGGATCCCGAGGCGCCGCAGCTCCCGCAGGGCGACGACGGCCCCCGGCGCGGTGCGGATCGGCGCCCTCAGGGTCGCCGAGCGGATCGCCTCCGCGACGACGTCGACCGGGACCTTCCGACCGGTGCGGCGGGCCAGGATCGCCGCCTGGGAGCGGATCGTCCCGCTCCGTCCGAGGGACTGGAGGGCGGCGGCCTCCCCCTGCATCGCCCGGACGGCCCGTCGGGCGAC
>DASYZN010000238.1:0-2274 GCA_035946105.1 Thermoplasmata archaeon
GTGAGGACGAGGATCCCTACTTCGGTGATCCCGAAGCGCCCCGAGCCCGGGGAGGCCGTCACGGTCGCCGCCAGGTCGACCCGCACGATTCCGCCGGCCCACGCGCACTTCGGTGTGACATCCTCGGCCCACCCGGACCGCCGGTGCTACAAGTAGAGTCGAGGAACGGGCCGCACGGCCGGAGACTACTCCGAGCTCTCCTCCCCGCACCCGTTTCGGACGCGCGACCTCGAGACCGCCGCGATACGGGGGAGCGCGGGGACCGGCACCGTCTTGGTCGCCGTCGCCACTACCGATCGTGCTCTCTGCCGACCAAGTGCGTCACTGGCCGGTCCTCGCCTGGATCCGGCTCCGGGTCCCGATCGCTCCGGCGCCCGTTCAATTGACGCCCGGTCCGCCTCCGCCTCCCTCGCCTCCTCTGGACTACATGGAGCGGGAGCCCGTCGCGACCGACCCCTCCGCCCGTGTCTGCACTTACTTCGAGCCGCTCGGTGAGGGTGCGATCCGGCTCGTCTGGCACGCCGACCAACCCGAAAGTCTGCTGGCGGAACTCCGAGGTCCGAAGATCCGTTCCCGGCTCAATACCGACGAGGTCCGGCAGTTTTGGACCGCCGTCAAATCGAAGATCGCCGACATCGGACCACTACCGATCGAGGCCGCCGACCCGTACCCCTAGCCAAGGAGGGGGATTCCAGTCCCGGTGGGTTCCGGGAGGGGCACGGAGCTTCAGTGCAGGTCCATCGGGACCCAGCGTGCGCCCGAGAGGGACGAACGGGGAAACTCCAGCCGCCAAGTATCCGCCAGGCCGGGCCCCCAACGGGTCCCCGTCGTGTTCGTCGTGATCCCGCCAAAGGCGAGAACCGAACCGCTGTCCAACAAGGCGCCGAAGGCGACGCGAGGCGGCACCGCCCCGGACGGGTGGAAGGCGACCCAGTTGGTCCCGTTCCATTCCCACGTGTCGTTGAGGGCGGTCCCGTTGGGTGCCTGACCGCCGAACAAGACCGGGTGTCCGAGGGCGCGGTCGAAGACCAACCCCGCGAGCCAGCGGGCGGGAGGCACGGTCTGCGGGTGGAGCTGGGTCCAGGCACCCGCACTGAACTCCCAGGTTCCGTTCGAGTCCCCCGCCCACTCCGGATACGAGGACGGTCCGTAGGTCCCCATGACGGTGCTCGTGTACCCGAACATCAGGACGTAGCCGTCCGCGGCGTCGTAGGTGGTCGCGAACCCCAGGCCGAACGGGGCGGGCGTCCCGGAGGCCCCCCACCAGTGCCCCGAACGGTACAGGTAGGTGATGCCGAACGGACAGAATCCGAGGCAGCCCCGTTGTGCGTCGACGCCGTACACGAGCACGATGGCACGGTCCCGAACATCGTAGGACATGCTCGGACCGGACAGGTTCGTCGGGGGCTGGGCTCGGAGCGGAGTGTGGTTGAGGTTCTCCATCGTCCATGCGCCGGCGTGATACATCCAGCTCTGGAATTCGATGCCGGTCGAGTTGCGGGGCCCGTCACCGACGAGCAGGACGTATCCGTCGAAGGCGTCGTACGCCATCGCCGGCCAATGCAGCCGGGGCGTGTGGCCGGCGATGAGGATCAGCTTCCAAACACCGTGCTCGAACGCCCACGTTCCGTTGTCGACGAGCAGCGGGTACCCGTCGGCCGTGTCGTAGGTCGCCACCATGGTCAAGGCCGAGGCCTTGGGCGGGTCACGATCAACGGAAATCGCGGCCGGAGGGGGGCCCGAACTCGCGAGGTGCGCCGGCGAGAGACTCGATCCGAGGACGAGTCCACTGGACCCTACCGAACTCAACACGAGCAGGCCCACCATTCCGGCCACGGCAACAAGGAGGCCTGGGGCCGCACGCGACCGCGCTGCTCGATTGCGCAGCGTCACCGGTTCGCACACCCTCCGCCTCGGCTTGAACCTCACAACACTCCCCTTCCCCCGGCGTAGTGCCCGCCCGCGGGCAGGGGTCCGTTACTCGGCCGCGGGAGGACCGTCCCGGTCGGGCCGGCGGCGCAGTTTCTTGTCGAAGTTGACGAGGCGCATCAGGTTCTGGCTCTGGACCAGGTCGTTCGGGGCCCCCGTGTTCGGGTCGTTGCCGATCCGGTAGACGTTCGTGATGAGGAACCGGAGCTCGATGGTCGCTCCCTCCTCGATCCGGATCCGGACCATCGCCTCCTTCCCCTCGACGCGCCAATCGACGAGCTCCGCGTCCCCCAGGTCCACCGGCGGGTTGGCCATCGCACCGTCCAGGCGCCGGCGCGCTTCAGT
>DASYZN010000239.1:0-2927 GCA_035946105.1 Thermoplasmata archaeon
TGAAGAACCGCTCCCTCGACCAGCTCCTCACCCTCGTGGCGAGCGAGCTCGAAGACCTCCTCGAGTGATCCGGCGTCCCTGAGGCGGCTCAGCCCCTCGTGGTCCCTTCCGGCAGGAGCCCCCGTTCGATCAGGTAGGTCCGCCCGCTCCCGTCGCCCCGATTGAGCCGCACGAGCTCGGTCGGAAGGTCGTGGAACGGGTCCGGAGGGTAGCGCTTCAGCACGCGCCCCTCGAGACCGGGTCCGAGCGCGAAGCGGCTGATCCGTCCGGTCCGTTCGACGACGACCAGCTCGTTCCCCTCCCGACGGATCCCTCGGGGGGCCCGGTAGAGGGTGAGGAGGAACCCACCGAGGGCGAGCGCGACCAGGACCAGGGTGAAGAGGGCGTAGGCCGGGACGTTCGATCGCTCCCCCGGCGTCGGCGAGGAGGAGAGGATGCCCACGAACCCCACGTAGAGCACCAGGAGCCCCGCCAGGAAGGCGACGAAGGTGGTTCGGGTCTGCTTGGAGCCCCCGACGTTGGCCCGATACCCCTCCGAGGTCGGCACTCCCGCCTCCCCGAGGGGACCCCCCTCAGCCCCGGGCGGCGCCTCCCGGGTTCGTCGGGTCGGGATCCGGACCGGATGGGCCTCGGTCATGCCCACCGAACGAACCGTCGCTCCCGAAGGATAAGGGTGCCGACGGCGCGGGAGCGTCGCTAGGTGTCGAGCGACGGGTCGCCCGCCGAGGCGCCGCCCGCCGTAGCCGTCCAGGTCGGACGGGGCCGGGAGAGATCGACCAACGGAACCTGGCGGGCGATCTCCTTCGCCATCGCCGAGCAGCTCGAGGCGGGCACGGGGCGGTCGGTGTAGCCCGGGAGGGCGAGGTCGTAGGTCACCACCTTCTTCTCGGCGACCGTCGTCCAGACCGCCCGGAAGACCCGCTCCGCCGCCTCGGTCTCCCCGAGGTGCCGCAGGAGGAGCTCGAGGCTCAGGATCTCCGCGACCGGGTTCGCCTTGTCGAGCCCCGCGTACTTCGGGGCGGAGCCGTGGACCGGCTCGAAGACGGCGATCGACTCGCCGTAGATCGCCCCCGGCGCGATCCCGAGGCCCCCCGCGAGGCCGGCGCACAGATCGGAGAGGATGTCGCCGAAGAGGTTCGTCGTGACGAGGACGTCGTACTCCGACGGCTTCTTCACGAGCTGCATGCACATGTTGTCGATGAGCCGCTCGTCGCTCGCGATCCCCGGGTAGCGCTTCGCCATCTCGCGGAACGCCGTCTGGAAGAGCGTCCCCGTCGTCTTCAGGATGTTCGCCTTGTGGACCGCGGTCACCCGCCGGCGGTGGTCGCGCTGGGCCAGCTCGAAGGCGAACCGGACGATGCGGTCGGACGATTTTCGCGTGATGATGTTGACCGACTCCGCCGCCGAGTGCTCCCGGTCGACCCAGTGCTCGACCCCCGAGTAGAGCCCCTCGGTCGCCTCCCGGACGACGACGAGGTCCGTCTCGGGGTAGCGGGTCCCCTCGCCGGCGATCGCGCGCGCCGGCCGGACCGAGGCGAAGAGATCGAGCTCCTGGCGGAGGGCGACGTTCACGGAGCGGAACCCGCCGCCGACGGGCGTCGTGATCGGCCCCTTCAGGGCGACCCGGTTCGACCGGATCGAGGCGAGGACGGACTCCGGCAACGGGGAGCCCGAGGTCGCGATCGCCTTCTCGCCCGCCTCGACGACCTCCCAGTCGATGCCGACCCCGGTCGAGGCGGCGACGAGCCGCGCCGCTTCGGTGACCTCGGGGCCGATCCCGTCGCCGGGGATGAGGGTGACCCGGTGCGTCATCGCTCCGTCCCGCTCGACGAACGCCCGGACCTCTTAACGGGGGCCCGCCGAGGCCCGGTCCTTTGGGGCCGCGACCCCGGTCCCGCTCCCGGGCGGCACCTGGAGGACGGGGAGAACCGCCCGGAGCAGCTCGTCGCGGACCCGCTCCTCGCTCGGTTCGGTGGTCGAAAGGACGAACGTCGCGTCCCAGGTCGAGGTGGAGACGTCCGAGGCCTCGACGTGGGGGGGCGGGAGCCCCGGGACCGGCGGGTGTTCGGAGAGGTATCGGGCGAGCCCCGCCTCCACGGTCGCGACGGGGGTCGTGAGCGGGAGCGTCACCCGGATCCGCTGGACGCGTGGGCCGACGGAACTTAGGTTGACGATGAGCGCCTGGAGCACCGCCCCGTTCGGGATCCGGGCGGGGCGGCCGTTGTCGAGCCGAAGGTCCGTGTAGATGAGCCCTACGTCGATCACCGTGCCGGAGTACGTCGGGAACCCCTGCTCGTGGGGGTAGGAGGAGGCGATCACCCCGTACGTCCCCGAGGCGAGGGCGATCCGCTCCCCGGCCCGGAACGGCGCGGCCGAGACCAGAAGCAGGCCGGCGAGGACGTTGGCGAGCACCGTCTGGCCGGCGAGGCCCAGGACGATCCCGGCGAAGGCGCTCCCGAAGAACAGGTTCTGCAGGCTCACCCCGAAGAGGTTCAGCAGCGCCGCGACGACCAGGCTCGAGACGACGAGGTTGACGAACAGCCGGACGATCGGGAAGTTCCGCATCCGACCGGCGTTCTGGAGCGCCGCCTGGATCGTCGAGCCGATCGCCTTGGCGAGGACGTAGGCCAGGAAGACGACGACGAGCGCCTCGAGGTAGACGTGGTCGCTCGCCCAGATCGACGGCGTCAGCCGGTCGACGAGCAGGAGGCCGAGCGCCGAGAGCGTGGCGGCTCCGATCAGGAAGGCGACGCCTCGGGCGAGCCGGAGGAGGGGCGACGGTTCCGGCATTCGGGGGGTCGGGGGGCCGGGGACGAAAAGCGTTCTGGAAGGAGGGGTCTATTTTCATAAGGTTTCTTATATGTCACGGTAATCTCATTCCCATGCTCGTCGCCGAACACCCCGAACTGCTCGCGCCCGACTGGGTC
>DASYZN010000240.1:0-3176 GCA_035946105.1 Thermoplasmata archaeon
GGTGGCGCGGGTGAACCTCGCGCGGTCCGTAGACGGCCGCCATCACCTTGTTCGCGCCCCACTCCACGAACGCCGACCCGTCGGCCTGGTGGAGGGCCCCGGCGGTGATCTTCATCGGTCGCAGCTCATCGAGTCGGCGCCCGTCGATCCTTCGCCCGTCGGGCGTCAGGAGGACCGGCACGTCCTTCGCTCCCACGTTTCCCATCGTTTGCTCCTTGGAATCGGATGATCCGTCAGTCGTCGGGCCGTTGATCGAGGCTCGGGGTCCGGGTATCGCCTTCGGGGGCGTTCTCTGCCTCGTCCGGACCCTCGGAGGCCGTCCGGCCCCCGTTCGGATGGTCCTCGCCGGGGGCCCCGGTCGAGACGAGGTAGCTCTCGATCGCCTCGGTGAGGCCGGAGCGCTGTCCCTCCTCGTCGATCTTCCGCAGGACCCACTCGACCCTCCGGATGGCGTCGGGGCTCCCGTCGACCCAGACCCGGCCGTTCTGCCCGACGACGATCCTCGCCCCGGTGTGCCGGGTGATGAGTCCGATCATCGAGCCGTTGCGGCCGATCACGCGGGGCACGCGGGCCGGCGAGATCGGGACGATCGTCCCCCCTTCGAGCTTGCCGAGCCCTTCTCCGTTCATGGTGACCCCGATCCGTCCGGTCGCTTCGAGGGACTCGACGGCCACCACGACGCTGTCGGCGACATGCAGGTACTGCTCCGTCTCGCCGAAATCGATCTTCCAGGGGGTGCCGGTCATGTGGAGCGGCGCCCACCGCGGCGCGCCGATGTCGAGGAGCCAGAACGTCCCCTGGACGTCCGTCACGGTGCCGACGACGACGTCGTTCGGCTTTGGCAGATAGCGCCCCGAGAGCGGGACGACCCGCACCAGGGGGGGCCGTCGGGAGACGAGTCCCAGCACGCTCGCGTAGGTCTTGCCGTGGACCCGATAGGTCCCGGGACCCGGCTTGAGGCCCTGTACGGCGATCTCCTCGCCGGGCAGAACTAGTACGCGCTCAGCATCCGTCGGCGAGGGATTCCCCTCGCGGCCACGTCCCCGGTGGCCGGGTCGATGTCCACTGCCCATTGCAGATCGTGCACCGAGGCCGCCGACCGACGCGGCCTATTTAAGAAGGGCGGTCTCGGCAGCGCCCTTGGTGCGCGCGTTGAGCTTCTCGTAGAGCTCCGTCTGCACGCCGCCGGGGATCTCGAGCACGCCAGACCAGGCGCCGTCGCTGCGCCACTCCTCCGAAGAGAGCTTTCCCATCGCCTTGAGGTCGCCGATGACCTTCGGGTAGTGCTGGGCCGGGATCCGGATCCGGACGCGGACGACGTCGAAGCGGATCGGCAGGAGGGGGCGGAGCTTCGCGAGGATCTCCTGGATCTGGGGGTCCGCCGGTCGGAACGGGTCGACGTGGACCTTCGCCTCGACCATCGCCGCCTCGATCCGGGCCGCGGGGTGGGGGGCGCCGGTCTGGGGGTTCAGGGCATGGCGAGCGATCGTGGCGACGATCTGGCGCCGCTTCTCCTCCTGGAGCTTGTGGCGCTGTTCCGTGGTGACCTGGACCTCGCCCTTCAGGATGATCTCGCGGGCGATCTCGGCGAGGTTCTTGGTGTGGAAGATCTTCTCGAGGTGCTCCTCCGAGACCTTGTCGCCCTTCTTCGCGTCCTTGAAGACGTGGTCCTGGGCGAGCTTGTCGGAGAGGTCGACCGATTTCCCGTCCTTCAGGTCCTGGGCGGCCTTCGGATCGACGAGGACCTCGAACCGCGAGCCCTGGGTCTCCCAGCGGGCGACGACGGCCTCCTCGACCTGGACCATCCCGCGTCCCTCGGCCGGACGCCTTCCCCGACTAGCTGCGGGAAGGCTTCCCGCTCGCCGGGGCGAGGCGGGCGACGTACTTCTGGATTTCTTCGGTCGCGAGCCGGCGGGCCCCGCGCTTTCGGTCGAGGGTCAGCACCTCGACCTGGGCGAGGTTGGCGGCGTCGTCGAGGGATTGGCGCAGCCCGTCCAACGCGAGCAGCACGGCCGCGTCGACGTCGAGGTCGGGCTTGTACTTCTGCTCGAACAGCTCCATGGCGGGGCCCTTGTTCCCCCCCGTCGCCGAGGCGTGGAAGCTCGTGAGGGATCCGGACGGTTCCGTCTCGAAGAGATGGATCCCGTCGTCGTCGAAGCCCCCGACGAGGAGCGCGGTCCCGAACGGTCGGACCCCGCCGAACTGGGTGTACTGTTGCTTGTAATCACAGATCCGCCGGACCAGGAGCTCGACGGGGATCGGCTCGGAGTACGTGACCCGGTTGATCTGGGCGGCGATGCGGGCGTAGTCGACGAGGACCCGCGCGTCGGCGACGAGGCCCGCCGTCGCGCAGGCGATGTTCTCGTCGATGAGGTGGATCTTCTCGAGGCTCGCTGGCTCCGCGAGCTTCGGGTTGGGGATCCGCCGGTCGGCCACGAGGGCGACGCCGTCCTCGTAGACGACCCCGGCGGTGGTGGCGCCGCGGCGCACCGCCTCGCGGGCGTACTCGACCTGGAAGAGCCGTCCGTCGGGCGAGAAGACGGTGATCGCCCGATCGTAGGCCATCTGGCCGGGCTGCATCTCCATCGAAATCCCCCCGAGGGCGCGGGGGGCACCGATGCCCTGCTTATAACAGGTCGCGGGTTAGATTACCTCTAGGTAGGCTCGTCGGGGGAGCGGGGCGTTCTGGGCCCTCCCCTTCGGAGCCCGGGGGGATCGGACCGGTTATGGGAAAGGCGGAGCGGTCGGCGCCCCCGGCTCCCGGGGCCCATCGCCTCGCGCAAGCGCGATCCGCCTACCTGAGGTCGGCGGCCGAGCAATCGATCGACTGGCACCCGTGGGGGGAGGAGCCGTTCCAGCTCGCGCGACGCCTGAACCGCCCGGTCCTGCTCGACGTCGGAGCGGCCTGGTGCCACTGGTGCCACGTCATGGACGAGGGGACCTACGCCGACGGGGAGGTCGCCCGCCTCATCAACGCCCATTTCGTCGCGGTGAAGGTCGATCGGGACGAGAACCCCGAGGTCGATCGGCGCTACCAACGGGAGGTCGGGGCCCTCACCGGAGAGGGGGGATGGCCGCTCACCGGCTTCCTCACCCCCGAAGGGGAGGCGTTCCTCGGCGGAACGTACTTTCCGCCTCAGGACGGCATGGGACGGCCGGGGTTCCGACGCGTCCTG
>DASYZN010000241.1:0-1673 GCA_035946105.1 Thermoplasmata archaeon
TCGACCTGGAAGCCTGTCAAGAGGATCGAGCTGCGCGGCTCCTTGTAGTGCTCGGCGATATAGGTCAGCACGGGCCCCCCGTCCAGCATCCCGCCGGTCGTGATGATCACCTCGCCCTCCCGGGCGGCATGGCGGCGCTCCTCGGAGCTCGTTACGGTATGGACCGACTCGATGGCGCGCCGGAACCATCGGGCGTCGACGAGATAGCTCGGGTGGTTGAGGTAGATCGAGTTGACCTTCTTCGCCATGCCGTCGAGCCAGATGTCGTGGCCGGTCCCCTGGAGGGCCAAGAGCACCTCCTGGGCCCGCCCGACCGCGAACGCCGGCACGATCGCCTGGCCCCCCCGCGCCACCGTCTCGGCGACCTTGTCCCGGAAGCGCCGCTCGGTCTCCTTTCGGTCCGGATGCTCCCGGCCGGCGTACGTGGACTCCATGATGAGCACGTCGCCCTCGGGGGGCTTGGCGGGAGGCACCAGATGGGTCGCCTGCAGGAGGACATCGCCGGTGAACACGAGGTCCTTCGCCCCTCGGTATCGGAACATCGCGGCGCCGGGGATATGGCCGGCCGGAGCCAGGTCGACCTCGATGCCCCGGTGCCGAACGGTTCCGCCGGGCTCCGCTTCCTGGAACCGGCTGCGCAGCGTCTGGATGTCGTCGGAGGTGTACGGCGGCAGGTAGCCTTCAAGGCGAGCGACCTTCAGGTTGTCCCGGGCGAGGAGGTCGGTGACCGCCGTCGTGACGGCGGTCGCCCCGATGTGGGTCCTCGGGAGGCGGCCCACGATCGGGCTCATGCCGGTATGGTCGAGATGGGCGTGGGAGATGAACGCCGCGTCCACGTGCGAGGGGAGCGGTCGGGGGTAGGCCGGCGGATCGCTCGGAGTGATCCCGTAGTCGAACAATAGGGTGCGGCCCTGGTCTCGGACGACCAGTCCGAGCGAGCCGATCTCCGACGCGCCTCCCAGGAATTGAAGTTCCATCTCGGGCGCGAGCTGGGTCGCCGATTTAACACCTCGGGCCGCAACGCTTCCTCGACGGGGTCGAAACGCGTAATAGGCCTATTCCGGCTCCGCCGAACGTGATCGGGAGCGATCCCGCCGAACTCGACATCCTCTTTCGACTCGCCTACTCCGTCCACCGCGCGGTCGACCGGGCCCGGCACTCGCCCGGCCGGGCCACGGTCGTCGGGATGGGGGCCTTCGGAAGTCCCACCGAGGAGATCGACCGGGCCGCGGAGGCCCAGGTCCTCTCCTCCCTCGAGGCCGAGGGGGTCGATTGGGACGTCTTGAGCGAAGAGGCGGGGTTGGTACGGCGCGGCGGACGTCGCACGCTCGTGGTGGACCCGGTCGACGGGAGCCACAATGCCCTTCGGGGCCTTCCGTTCGCCACGGTCTCGCTCGCGTTAGGGTCGAAGAACCTCGAGGGCGTCGACATCGGGGTGGTCCATGACCTGTTCCGCGGACAGACGTACTGGGCCGTGAAGGGCCGCGGCGCGTTCCGGGACGGACACCGGATCCGACCGAGGCGCTGGACCGCGCCCTCGGAGCTATTCCTCCTCAATCTAGGACGCCACGCCACGGCGCGGTCCGTCGCATTGGCCGGCAAAGGCCGCCGGACCCGGTCGCTCGGCTGCGCCTCCTACGAGATGGCCTTGGTAGCGGAGGGCGGCGCCGACG
>DASYZN010000242.1:0-4326 GCA_035946105.1 Thermoplasmata archaeon
CTCGCCGCGCTCGCCGACCTGAGCGTCGCCTACTCGAGGGGGACGACCATGGCGATCTACACGCTCACGATCAGCGTCGGGATGCTCGGCGGGATCTTCCTCTCCACGGCGCTGTTCAGCGCCCTGGGGGCGCCCGGCCTCGACCTCTACTTCGGCGGGATCGCGGGCGGGCTCGTGCTCCTCACCGCCCTGAGGTACCGCGACCTGCGCCGCGGCGACTCGGGGCGCCCGGTCGACCCCGGGTCCGTCAGGACTCCGGTTCGATGAGCAGGTGGCGGAGGGTCGGGAACGATTCGCGCAGGGCGACCGAGAGCTGATCGATGGCGGACTCGATCTGGTCCGTCGTGAGCCCGTCCTGGAAGTTCACGCGCAGGGCGACGAGCAGGTCCTCCGGCCCGAGCATCATCGACTGGAGTCCCCGGACCTTCCGGACCCGCGCGTCCCGCTCGACGATCTGGAGGATCCGGCGTGCGACGAGCGGAGAGATCGCCTTGCCGACGAGGAGCTCCCGGCTCTCGGCGGCCAAGAGGAAGCCCGTGACGAGCAGGAGGAGGCCGACCCCGAAGGCGGCGAACCCGTCGAAGATCTCCTTTCCCGTGACCTCGATCAGGAGGAGGCCGGCGAGCGCCACGAGGCCCCCGAAGACCGACACGACGTCCTGGAAGAAGATCGTCTTGAGGCCGAGGTGGGAGGACTCGAGGAACGAGGTGAGGGAGGATTCCTCCCGCCGCAGCTCCCGCACGGTCACCCAGATCCCGATGAGACTCGCGGCGATCGTCACGGCGAGGACCAGGAAGGCGTCGGGGAGCTGGCTCACCGGCGTCGGGTGGAGGATCGAGCCGAACGCGGAGACCAGGACGAGGATGCCGGCGACCGTGAACGTCACCAGGGAGGCGGAGAACGACCAGAAGAAGCGCTCCTTGCCCCGTCCGAACGGATGGTGCTCATCCGGCGGCCTCTGGGAGGCGAAGAAGCCCCAGATCAGCAGGATGCCTCCCACCATGTCGGCGACGACGTAGATCGCCTGGGAAAGGACCGCATGGCTGCCGGTCTCGAGGGCGACCGCGAGGAGCGCGGCGAAGACGCCGGCGTCGAGGACCAGGGTGGCGCCGACGATGACCTGGGATCGCATCCGCGACGGCGGCTCCTCCCGACGGCATGCGGGGCCGGGAGATTAAGGGCGTCGGCGCCGAGGGTCGCGTCGCCGGGCCGACCAAGCCTTAAATCGCGACTTCCGCTACCTCGCCCGTCCCCTCGATGGCGAAACCTCCCTCGAACGTCGCGCGGGCCTCGACGGTCTCCACGGCCGCCGCGGCGCTCCCCCGGGCGCGTCGACCCCGGCTCTCGGACCTCCCGCTCTCCCCAGGGAAGCGGACGCGACTGCGTCGGCTCCTCTACGACCACGGCCCCGGCGGCGGGACCCTCCTCGTCTTGCCGATCGACCAGGGCCTCGAGCACGGCCCGGCCGACTTCTTCGAGAACCCGGCGTCGCTCGATCCCGCCTACCAGTTCGAGCTCGCCCGCGCGGGGGACTTCTCGGCCATCGCGGTCCACGTCGGTCTCGCGGAGAAGTACTACGCGGAGTATGCCGGCCTCGTCCCGCTCATCCTGAAGCTCAACGGGAAGACGGCGATCCCACCGGACGCCCAGGCGTTCAGCCCGCTCACCGGCACGGTCGAGGACGCCGTAAGGCTCGGCGCCGACGCCGTCGGCTACACGCTCTACGTCGGGTCCCCCGCGCAGGACCGCGACTTCGCCCAGTTCCGCGAGGTCCGCGCCGACGCCGCCCGGCTCGGCATGCCGGTGATCGTCTGGGCGTACCCGAGGGGCGAGTCCGTCGGCCGCAAGGGAGGCAAGGAGAGCCTCTACGCGATCGACTACGCCGCCCGGGTCGCCTTAGAGCTCGGCGCCGACGTGATCAAGCTGAACTACCCCGTCCGCTCCGAGCACGACCGGGAGAGCCCGCCGCCCTACGATCGGCTCGACCTCTCGGCGGCCGATGCCTTCCGGAAGGTCGTCGAAAGCGCGGGGCGGGCGTTCGTCCTCGTCTCGGGGGGGGAGAAGGTCGGCGACGCCGAGCTGCTCTCCAAGGTGCGGATGTCGATGGACGCGGGAGCGACGGGGATCATCTTCGGTCGCAACCTCTGGCAGCGGCCGAAGGCGGAAGCGCTCGCGCTGACGAAACAGCTCCATGGGATCTTCCGGGAGTACTCGGACCCATCGGCCTGACGAGGAGATCCGCCTCCTCCTGCTCGTCGCCCACGAGGACCACCCGAAGGCGTGCACGGGCCGCCGGCTCCTGAGGCGGGGGTTCGCCCAAGAGGTCGGGGCCCGATCGCCGCCCAAGGGCCGTCCGCTCCTGATGGACCCGCACGCGGACCGACCGTTGGCCCCTTCCGATCGCGGGATCGCCCGGGCCTCCGGACTCCTCGGCGTCGACTGCTCGTGGAACCGGCTCGGGGAGCGCGGGGGGTACCCGTCGACGGCCGATTGGCTCGGCGGCCTTCGGGAACGGCGACGGCTTCCCTGGCTCTTGGCGGCGAATCCGCAACACTTCGGACGCCTCGCCGAACTGAACTCGGTCGAGGCGTTCGCCGCCGCGCTCTTCCTCCTCGGAGAGCCCGAACGCGCCGATCGCCTGCTCGGCGGGTTCACCGGAGGGCGCGCCTTTCTCGACCTCAACCGGAGGGCGCTCGAGGCGTTCGCCCAGGCGCAGGACGAACGCGAAATCCTGGCCCTCGAGCGCCGCCCGTTCGAGCGACCCGGGGAACGAACGCCGTAGTCGCTTCCGCTAGTCGATGGGAGGGTAGGACCGTCCCTCGGAGCCGAGATGGTCGATCGTCACGTCGCCGAGGTCGGCGATCGGGCGGTCCAGCGGCACCCGGGCGGCGAGGACCCCCCCGAACCGCTCGTAGCGGCGGCTCGTGTGGAGCGTGAGGCACCGACCCGAGTAGAGGGGCCGCCCCGCGAGGTCCGGATCGTGTCCCCGAAGGAAGATGCGGGTGCCGGAGCGCGCGAGGAACTCCGATAGGTCCGCCTCGTCGAACGGTCGGCTCACGCCCCGCCGGGAACGGGAGGCATTGCACTCCCCCCAGACGATCTCGAGGAGGCGACCCTCGTCCGTCGGATCGAACTCGGCCTCGAGCGGCGGACGATCCGCCCCTCGGGGGAACGGGAATCCGCCGTGGGCCAGGTAGGCTCCGCTCTCGGTCCGCAGAGCGAGGGGGCCGCGTTCGAGCAGGAGGGCGATCCGCTGGTAGCGCCGTTCGTCGGGGCCCCAGAGGAGGTCGACCTCCTCGGGAAGGTCGTGGGGGAGCACGGGGATCCGCCGATGGGTCTCGTGGTTGCCCTGGATCAGGAAGACGCGGCCCGGAAAGGCGGCCGAGAGGCCCGCGAGATAGAGGGCGTTCGCCACGGAGCCTTCGCCGCAGTCGTCGGGGGCGCGGTCCACGTAGTCCCCGAGCCCGACGAGGCAACGGTGCGCGGGATCGTCGAGGAACCGACGGACGGCGAACTCCGTGCTCCTCCAGTCTCCGTGGGTGTCACCGAAGACGACCGCCTCCTCGAGCGGAGCCCCCGGGATCGCCGCGAGGGAGGGCAGAACGGGGACCCCGGACTCGAGCCGGTCGAGCCACCGGTCGGCCTCGGATTCCGAGAGGGCGAGGATGTCGGGAGGGTCGAGCGCGGTTTCGGACGCCACGAAAGGCCCCTCAGGGGGACCCTGTCGGTCGGTGGGATGCGGGGGGCCGGAGTTCCCGGACCCCGGCGATCCCCGGAAGTCCGTTTGAACCGGCGTATGCCCTAGGCAACAGGGTCCTAAGCCCTGCCTCGCGGGCCCCGACCGGTTCGCCGGTCGGTTTGGCCGAGCTGGAGCACCCCCGCATCGGGGTCAATGGAACGCCGCGGGCGCCCGAGTAGCCCCGGCAGGAGTCCCGGCCGGCGGGGAGGGCGTTCCCCGCGACGTTCGAACCTGCGTCGCGAGATCCAGAGTCTCGCATGATTGGCCACTACACTACGGGGCTACGGCCGACGGAGCCGGGCGGCCTAGATAAACGTTGCCCGACTCCGAGCCGCGAATCGGCGCAGGGGAGACGCGGGCAACCGTACCGACGAACTTCAGAAATACTCCAGCGCGGTCCCGACCGAGACCATGCCTCGGGAGGTCGCATGGCCGTACCGGGCGGTACCGATCGGGACGCGACGGGACCGACGGTGGCCGCGCGCCTCCCTCGTTCCTCGCTCCCGCAGCTAATCGCGAACGACTCGGCCGGCTTCTGGCGGCGGCGGCTCCGGGTCCAGGCGCTCGCCCTGGTCGCCGTCGGCGCT
>DASYZN010000243.1:0-2762 GCA_035946105.1 Thermoplasmata archaeon
CTCCTTCCTCGGCGGGCAGGTCGCGCACGCGCAACATCGGGGGAGGGGTGCACCCCTCCCCCGGGAAAGTACTTTCGCCGGAGTCTCAGGCAACCTTAGACTCGGATTCCGGTCGCGGCACTAGCCGATAGCTTCCGACAGGAACCCGTCTCCTCGGGAACCCTTGGTCGCCGCCGCAGGGGTGTCAAGCCCGCGCGCTGCCTTCCCCAACGGTCCCCCCGCTCGGGCGGCTCGGATACGGGCGTCCTCCCGGACCTCCGGGAACGGGTCGGTCGCCTCAGCCTAGAGGTTTATTGCCCAAGTGCAGGCCGTTCGCACTTCCCCCGAACTTTCTGAGGTGACGGCCGCGCAGGCCCGCCTGACGGAACGCGCGTTGGACCTCCCGGTCGTGGAAGAGTCCAAGCTCCTGTGTCTCCACCACGTGAGCGATACCCTGCTTCCGACCCACGAGGTAATGGGACTCGAAGTGGGAGAGTCGGGGGTTTCGCTTCCAGGAGCGGGTTACCCGGGCAACGGTGATCCCTGGAGCTTGGCCGACCCTTCCTCTCACGAATCGCCCCGTCCACTGCTCAGGCGAATACCACGGAGCGACGAGCAGCGCCCCTCCGGGGCGGAGATGGGCCGCCATGTTGGCGATGGCCCGGCTCATCCGTTCGACCGTTCGGGCATATCCGAGGACCCCGAAGAGGCAGGTGATGACATCGAACTGCCTGCCGAGGGAGAACTCTTCCATCGACCCCAACTTGAAGGCCACTCGCGGCAGGCGCCGGCGAGCGATTCGGAGCATAGACGGGCTCCGGTCGAGCCCGGTGCAATCGTACCACTTCCCCGCAGCTCCTCGATATGGCGGCCGGTTCCGCAACCGACATCGAGGAGGTCCCGCCCTCCAGAACGGCATTCCTTCCACACGAGGGCGTGGAGCAACCCGGCCTCCTTGGGGTAGTTCTTGTCCGCGTAGATGAGGTCGTAGTACTCTGCGAGGTCCCGGTACATCCGAGACTCTCGCACGCCACACCCCACGCCCCCTGAACGATGAAGGTGGTGCGGGGGATCGGCTGGCCCCGCCGGATCGTCCCGATTGAAGGATCGTTATCGGGGATGATGACCGAGAGGGAAGGACGGTGACCGATCCCCGGAAAGGGTACCAACGATTCTCCGAATCCCCTCGCGCCGGCGGCAGGTCCTCTTCCGATGCGTAGGGCGCTGCTCGTAACACCTCAAGCCGGATTGAGTCGGCGCAGATGTATCCGGGGCCGGTTCGAAATTCCAATGTCACGGACCGGTTCGGTCGGGGCGAGCTACCCGATCTGGGCAGAGACCGTGCGGATCGCGGTCGGCGTCTCGAGCTTGCTCGCGCTGCTCGGCGCCGTCGTGGTGGCGATCGTGGCGATCCTCGGTGTCGTCGCGACCGCCCCGTCGGGAGGCCGTGACCTGGTGCTCGATTCGGCCATGGCCATCGTGGCCCTCATAGCGGTGGGGGCGGCGATCCTTCTGGGGCTTTGGTTTGTCACCTTCGCTCCGCGGCAACAGCGCCCCGGCTAGCCCCTCGGAGGGATTCCGGGCGAGCTGTGGTCCCCCCGCGACCTATCCCGGGCCGCGGCCCTTCGTCCCTCCCCGGGGGTTGAGCCCGATGCTCCTGCCCCCTAGTGACGGTACGACGTCGACCCTCGCCGTCGTGCCGCCCCCGGCGTACGCAGGCAATCCTCCGCAAGGCCCGGGCTGACAGCCTCGCGCCGCTAGACGCCCTCGCGTCGGCCAGGACCGAGGACGATGCGCGCGTCGACCGCAGTCACACCTCGTCCCGCACCGCGTACCATGAGCGGGTTGACGTCGAGTTCCGCGATCTCCGGTAGCTCGACGATGAGCTGAGAGACGCGTTCGATGACCTCGTAGAGCGCTGGGAGGTCCGACGAAGCGTCTCCGCGGATCCCTGTGAGGATCGGGAAGCCCCGGACGGCCGTGACCATGTGCTCGGCGGAGAGGGTTCGAAGCGGCGCCAGCCGGAACGTGACGTCCTGGACCACCTCGACGTAAACCCCGCCCATTCCGAAGACGACGAGCGGACCGAACGCCGGGTCGCGCTGCGCCCCGACCAGTACTTCCTTGCCCTCGGACACCATCTCCTCAACCTCGAACCCCTCGATCCGGGCCGACGGCGCCCGCCGCGCAAGGTTCGACCGCATCGTGTCGAACGCACGGCCGACGGCCGCCCCGTCGGTGAGGCCGAGCGCGACCCCGCCGACGTCCGACTTGTGGGAGATGTCCGGCGAGGCGACCTTCAGGGCGACGGGGAACCCGAGACCGACGGCCGCGCGGAGCACCTCATCGCGCGTGCTGGCCCGTGCGCTGCGGGCGAAGCGGACGCCGTAGGCCTCGAGTACCGATCGTGCTGCAAACTCGGGCAGGACGGCGAGTCCCGCCCGACGGGCCGACGCGAGCGCGCGGCGCGCGGCGGCCCGGTCGACCCGAAACCGCCGCACCAACGTGCGGGGCCGGTCACGCCACCGTTGGTAGTTCGCGATCGCGGCAAGTGATTGGACCGCCTCTTCGGGGAACGTGTAGGCAGGGATTCCGTGCGTCTCGAGCTCCCCGACCTCCTGGGACAGGTCGTTGACGCCGAACAGGCATGCGACGAGGGGCTTAGGGGTCCGGCCACGGAGGCTCAGGATGGCGCGGGCCACGGCCTTCGCGTCCGTGTTCCCGGTGGGGGTCGCGATGACGAGCGCAGCGTCAAACGCATCGCCCCGGAGCAGGACCTCGAG
>DASYZN010000244.1:0-8813 GCA_035946105.1 Thermoplasmata archaeon
GGGGGGATGGCCGCTCACCGGCTTCCTCACCCCCGAAGGGGAGGCGTTCCTCGGCGGCACGTACTTCCCGGCGGAGGACGGCCTCGGCCGGCCCGGCTTCCGGCGGGTCCTCCAGGAGATCGCCCGGCTGTGGGCCGACGAGCCGGAGAAGATCCGGGCGAACACCGAGGCGATTCGGGGCTCGCTCGACCGGTTGCGCGCCCACGCGGGGGCCCACGGCCGCGACCTCGGCGGCTCGGCCCTCTTGGACCAGGTCCGCGAGCAGCTCGGCTCCTCCTACGATCCGGTGCACGCAGGCTTCGGCCTCGCGCCGAAGTTCCCCCACCCAACCGCCGTCGCCTTCCTCCTCTGGGACGGGTTCACCCGGGCGGACGCCCGCTCCTCCGCGCGGGCGCTCGAGACCCTCCGACGCATGGCGGACGGGGGAATGTACGACCAGCTGGGCGGGGGGTTCCATCGCTACGCCGTCGATGAAGGCTGGCACATCCCGCACTTCGAGAAGATGGGGATCGACAACGCGGCCCTGCTCTCGGCGTACGTCGAGGGGAGCCGACGCTTCGGGGAACCCCGGCTCTTGGAGACCGTGCGGGGGATCGGCTCGTGGGCCCTCGACGTCCTCGCGCAACCCGACGGAGGGTTCGGCGCGAGCCAGGACGCCGACAACGCGCCCGGCGACGATGGTCGGTACTTCACGTGGACCCGGGCGGCCCTTCGGGAGCTCCTCCCGGCCGACGAACTTCGGCTCGTCTCCCGTCGCTTCGGGATCGGGACCGAAGGGCGCATGCCCCACGACCCCGAGGAGAACGTCCTCTATCGGATGATGTCGGTCGAGGACCTCGCCCGGGGGAGCGATCGCTCCGTCGCCGAGACCTCGGCGCTCCTCGACCGGGCAACGGCGGCGATGCGCAAGGCTAGGGAGGCACGCCCCCGCCCGGCCGTCGATCCGGCCCGGTACGCCAGCATCAACGGCCCCCTCCTCGGGGCCCTCGCCCAGGCGGCCTCGCTGGAGGACGACCCCGCGCGACTCGCGGCGGCCCGGCGGGCCGCCGATCGCTTCCTCAAGGACGGCTTCGAACCGGATCGCGGGATCGCCCACTGGATCGGCGCGGACGGGCCGGGGGGATTCGGCCTCCTCGAGGACAACGCCTCCTTCGCCCTCGGGCTCGTCGAGCTCGCCGGGGTCACCGCCGAGCCTCGGTACGCCCTCACGGCCGAACAGCTCCTAGGCGGGATCGAGCGGTCGTTCGGAACGGACGTCGGCCTCTTCCAGGACCTCGCCCCCTCGATCTACGATGGGCCGTCGGTCGGCGCCCTCGGCGAGCGGCTCATCCCCGTCGAGGACAACCCCCACCTCTCGCCGAACGGGGCCGCCGCGCTCGCCTGGATCCGCTTCGGCTCCCTCACGAATTCTGCGGAGGCGATCGAGAAGGCGAGGCGGATCGTCCGGGCGATGTCCCCGCGTCTCGACGGGGCGGGCCTCTTCGCCGCCGGGGCCGCCCTCGCGCTCGGCCTCCTCGAGACCCCTCCCGCCCGCGTCGTCATCGAGGGCTCCGGCCCCTCGGCGGAGGCGCTCTTGCGGGCCGCCCGGCGAGCCTGGCACCCGAACCTCTGGGTGTTCCGGGGCCCACCGCCGGCTCCGTTCGGATTGCCGGAGGAGTTGGGCTCGGCCGCCGCGCGGGTCGAAGGGGAGGCCCGGGCCCTCGTCTGCTTCGGGACCCACTGCCTCGCCCCGATCGCCGATCCGGCAGCGCTCGGGCGCTCGATCAGCTCCGCGGGGCGTCCGGATCCGAAGTAGCGATCGGGCCGAGATCCGTCCCGTCGAGCAGGTAGGCCCTCGCCGCCCCGCGGGCCAGGAAGCGGTGGAAGAGGAACGATCGGCTTCGCTTCGGCCGTCCGAGGTTGAGGGGCTCGCAGCCGGCGAGGGGGTTCGCCGCCGGCAGGACGATCATCTCCCGAGCGTCGAAATCGTGCCGCGCACGACGGCGTTTCGGGGCCGAGGCACGGTCCGGGAACGTGACCCGGACCCAACACCGTTCCTTCCCGATCCGTTCGTCGGCCGAAGGGGCGAGACGGTAGCCCGGGTGAAGGTGCCCGGCGACGAGCATCGGGGCGCGTCGGACCGGCTCGCTCGGCCAGCGATGCCCGTGGAAGACGCCGACCGGACCGAACACCGCCCCGCTCGTGGGGTGGACGCCGACCTCCTTCGGGAGGTGGCGGACGAGCCCGACGTCGTGGTTCCCGAGAACCACCTCCACCGAGAACCCCCCCGAAAGGAGGTGGGCAAAGAAGTCGAAGACGATCGGACGCAGCGGTCTCGGCGTGCCGACGATCGGGTGCTTCACATCTCCCGCGAGCACGATCGTTCGGGCGCGGACCGAGCGGGCGGCCCGCTCGATGCCCTCTGCCTGCCCGAGCCACGCGCCTTCCGGGGGTCCGGTCGCCCACCGCTCGGTGCCCCCGAGTCCGAGGTGGAGGTCCGCAAGCAGGAGGAGCCGGGAGCGCCCGGATCCGATCGAGAGAAACGGCGTGCCTTCGATCGGGATGGCCGGCGATGTGGAAGCATCGCGAGGGACCACTCCCTCCACCGAACGTCGTAATGCTCGTCGGGGAGCCATCAGAGGTTCGAGGGCGGAGACCGACTAAAGGGTGCGCAGGACGCCTCAAGAGAGGCGTCGACCGGAACGAAGCGACGGATCCTCCGTCCTAGTCCTGTGGATGCCTCAGGATGACGCCGCAGAGGCGACCGCCGGTTCTCTCCTTGACTCGTCGCGATCGCGCCCGAGGGATTGACCCCCATAGGGCGCGATGGGAGAGTTCTGACGTGGGCATTTATATAGCCGTGGTCATGAATTCGTCGAGACGATGCCGGGACGCCAGTTGCGGGACCGCACGATCGAACGGATCCGCGGCCGCCTCGAATCCGCGGGATTCTACGTCTCCGACGCCCACCACATCCGGCCCACGTCGTTCGACCTCATGGCTCGTCGGGACTCGCTCCTTCTGATCCTCAAGGTCCTCAAGAACATCGACGCGCTCGATCCGACCGAGGCGGCGCGGCTCAAGGAGCTCTCGGAGCTGTTCGGGGCCTCCGTCGTCCTGATCGGGGAGAGCTCGGGGGCCGCTCGGCTCGAATCCGGGGTCGTCTACAACCGCTACGGGATCCCGATCCTCGATGAGGCGAGCCTGCAGGAGTACCTCGAGAAGGGCGTTCCCCCGTTCCTGTTCTCGAGCCCGGGAGGCATCTTCGCCCGGATCGACGGGGAGCGACTGCGCGAGCTCCGGGAACTCCACCGCCTCTCGCTCGGCGCCCTCGCGTCGATCGCGGGGGTCAGCCGGCGAACGATCCAGCTCTACGAGGAAGGCACCGGTGCGGAGATCTCCGTCGTCGAGCGCCTCGAGGAGTTCATGGGGGAGCCGATCGCCCGGCCGATCGAGGTCTTCCGAGCCGGCGCAGGAGTCGGCCGCGCCGTCCCGGGCCCCGAGGACGAGGACGAGGAGGACGAGGACGACGACAGCGTGCCGAGGCCCGGACCCCATCGACCGAAGGGCCCGATCCCGACCGGCGATCCCCTGCGGGACACCGTCTTCCAGCAGCTCGACGGCATGGGCTGGCAGGTCTCGGTCACCGTCCGATGCCCGTTCGACGCCTTCAGCCAGGGCCGCTCCCGGGGCGAGGAGCAGATCCTACTCACGGCCGTGGGTTCGATCCGCAGCGCCCAACACCGCGCGGACCTCCTGCAGGGGATCGCCCGCGTCGCCGAGGGGCACGCGCTCTACATCGTGAAGGGCGATCCGAACCGCCGCTCGATCGACGGCCTCGCCCTCTTCACGATGCGCGACCTGCGCCGCCACCGCGATCCCGCCGAGCTGGTCGAGGAGATCACGGTGCGGGAAGGCGCGTGATCGAGGCGACCGTCTCGGAACGCGCGAGCTACCTCCTCCTGGGCCCGGTCCGCGGCCTCCTATCGGAGGCGCCGAAGCTCCTCGAGCGGCTCGAATCGTTCCGCCCGGCCGCGATCGGCCTCGGCCTCTCCGAGGAGGAGGCGAAGGGCCTTCGGGACTATTTCACCGGGGCGGCGGCGGAGCCGGTGGTCGCCCTCTCGCCCCACGAGCTCGCCGAGGTCCGCGGCCTCGTCCGTTTCGGCGAGATCCAAGTCCCGAACCCCTCGTTCGCACAGGCGATCGCCTGGGCGGACGGCCGGGGGGTCCCGCTCGAGGCGATCGATCCGTCGGACGACCGGTACGCGGAGATGTTCGCGGAGCACATCGGCTACACCGAGCTCCTCCGTCGGACCCTGCGGGAGCGACGGCTCTCGCGCCGACCTCCCGAGGTCCGCACGGCCGACGAATTCAGTCTCGCCTGGGCGCAGGCGACGAGCGCCTCCGGAGGATCGGGCCGGCTCGCGCGGGCGCGCGAGGAGGCCGTGGTGGCGAAGGCCCGGTCGCTCGGGGCCCGGTATCCCCGGGTCGCGCTCGTCGTCGATCGGGAGCGGTTCCCGACCCTCCTCGCCGCCTTCGGCCCGCCGGCCCCGGCGTGACCCAGGGCCGCTAGGCCTCGCGGGCGAGGATCCGCTGGATCGTCTCGCGGCCGGCCCGGCGGAACTCCTCGAGGCTCCCCTCGTTGAGGAGCATCCCGTCGGCGAGGGTGAGGGCGTTGCCGATCCCCCACTTCAACTCCCGTCGGTCCCGGTCGAAGAACTCCTGCAGGCTCTGCCCATCGTCCCCCCGGGCCCGGCGGGTCATCCGGTCGTAGCGGGCCTCGGGCGAGGAGTAGATCCCGAGCACGAAGAGGTCGCCGAAGTGGTGCCGGAAGACCGAGACCTCGGTGTCCGACCGGCACCCGTCGACGAGCATCTTCGTCTCGATGAGCTTCGGGACCGCCCGCTGGGCCCAGACGCCGGGGCCGTGCTTCTCCCGCTCCTCGTTGGCGATGCGGGCGATGGAGGCGTTGTTCAGGGGCAGGCCGCGGCGACGGGTCTCGTCCCGGACCAGGTCGCCCATCTTGAGGGTCGCGAGGCCGAGGCCGCGCGCCACCTCGACGAGCTCATCCTTGCCGGAGCCCGGCATCCCGACGGTGACGATGAGTTTCATGGCGGCGCCGGGGGGGGCGCCGATCCGTCGGTCGGAGGCTCCGGGGGCAGTCGCGCCGCCACCTCGCCCTCGGTGGCGAGCTGGAGCCGATCGGCCCGCTGCCGGAAGCTCACGGCCTCCTGCTCCTCGAGCTTCGCCATCTCGAGGAAGCGGTCGACCTTGACCTTGAGCTCGGCGCTCTTCTGGGCCCGCGTCGCGGCGCGGTGCTCGAGCGTGCGGGCCTTGTGCTGGAGGTCGATCACCTTCTGCTGGAGCTTGCGGACCCGGACCTGCATGCCGGTGACGTCCGAGCCGATGGCGATCCCGGGGGTCCGCTGGGAACCCGCCGTGATGTTGCGCTCGAGCTGGGCGATCTCCTGGCGGACCTCGGGCACGCGGTCGAGGACCTTCTGGGCCTTCTCCCGGAGCACGGTCGCCCCGTGCCGGAGCCGCTCGATCTTGGTCTGGACACGGGCCGCCCGCTGCTGGTTGCGCGTGGCGAGCCGGTCGTGCTTCGCCGCGATCTCCCGAAGCTTGGTGATGTCGGCGTACCCCTGACCGATCCACCGGGACTCCCGGTGCATCGCCGGGGTGGGAGCCCCCGGGGCGGGGGGATTCGGCGTGGCCATCGCCCTCTCTAGGTGGGCGCGCTAGATAAGCCGATTCCCCTCAAGGAAGGTGGCGCCGCCTATCGACTTGCCCTCGGCCGGCCCACCCCTCCCCGATCGTCCGAACGCCGGCGCGAACCGCCGGCCGACCCGAGCGCGTTCTGCCGCGGGGCGGGTTCCCTAGACCGCCGGCACGAGTCCCAGGGCGGCGAGGTGGTCGATGATCCGTCCCGCCGTGGTCTCGACCGGGTCCCTTGCCGTGTCGACGATGAGATCCGGCCCGAGCGGTTCCTCGAACGGATCGTCCACCCCGGTCACCCGACCGACCGCGTGGCCTGGGGCGTT
Organism: Thermoplasmata archaeon; assembly: GCA_035946105.1. GTDB lineage: Archaea > Thermoplasmatota > Thermoplasmata > Lutacidiplasmatales > UBA184 > Lutacidiplasma. The sequence continues at coordinate 6,024 of DASYZN010000244.1, forward strand.
CGAGTAGACGCCCCGCGGGTCGCGCTGCCGACAGACGTCCATCGGACAGCGCAGCCAAACCTCGACGAACGGATGGCGGACGACCGCCCGGGCGGCCTGTCGGGAGGTTTCGTACGGGGTGATCATCGCGACAATCACCGCCGTCCCGTGGCCGGCGAAGCGGTCGGCGAGGGCGCTCACCCGGCGAGCGTGGGTCTCCCGGTCCTTTCGGCTGAACCCGAGCTCGGGGAAGAACGTCCGTCGGACCTCCTCCCCATCGAGGACCTCGTTCGCCCGCCCGAGGCGGCCGAGCGATGCCGCGAGGCGCTTCGAGGTCGTCGACTTTCCCGATCCCGGAAGGCCCTCGATCCAGACGACGAATCCGTCCTTGCCGGGCGCCGGAGACCCGCCCACGCCCGCTAATCGGCGATGGCCACTTGACGGTTGCCCCGAGATCGCCTCGGCGGGGCGCGTCTCGAGGGGGCGACCCCGCGACCCCTGGGATCCGTGCCGTGGGGATTCGCCTCCGTAGCCGGCCCATAAGTTTCAGATGGAATGGCCGGGGGAGCTCCCCGCGCCAGGATCTCGGCCCGGGTCGCGCTCCAGGCGAACGGTCGGCCGTCCGGGTCCTCCCCTCGAAGGTGGTCGCGGATCGCATGACGAAGGCGGGCGACGCTGGGAGCCGCTTCCCGCCGGCGTGGGGGTCTCGCGAAGGCCCGCACCCAGCGGTCGAGCACGCCGGGGCCGCCCGAGGGCGGCGGGAGGCGATGGACCGTGAACCGGGGATGGCGGACGAGCCATCGGCGGACCTCGTCCGCATCGAGGAGCCTCGGGGCGTCCACGACGACCCGGAGCCCGAGGCCTCGGGGGGTATCGCGGTCGATCGCCTGGAGGAACGACCGGAACCGCTCCGCCCTCTGCCGAGCTTGGTCGGGGTCCTCGGCCGAGGGGAGCGGGGCGGCTCCGCCGGGACCTCGCGGGCGTTCATCGACCGCGAAAACCATCGCCTGCTCGGGCGGGAACCGATAGAGGCCGACGAAGTCGGTCACGCGCTCGGAGAAATCTGATACCGGGATCGCGACGGTCGGGGTCGCCCGGCGCCCGGATTCGATGTCGTTCGCCTTCCAGATCCTCTGGACCGTGGTCTTGCCGACGCCGACCACGCGGGCGAGGCGTCGGGCTGACCAGCGAGGGACGTCGGGAGGGGGGCGCTCGAGGGTCGTCCGAACGATCACCCGTATCGTCGAGCTCGGCAGGACCGGGGGGCGCCCGGACCGGGGGGCGTCCCGCTCGATGCCTGGGAGCCTCGCCATCAGGAACCGCCGGCGCCACCGTCCGACGGTGCCCGGACTCGTTCCGAGGCGTTCGGCGATGCCCTCGTTGGCGCGGCCTTCGGCCGCCTCCAGGACGATCCGCGCCCGACGCGCGAGCCGGGCGGGGACCCCCGCCCCCTCGGACCACCCCGAGAGCTGGCGCCGTTCCGCCCGGGTGAGCCGGACCACCCCCGCCTGCCGCACGAGGTGGGAAGGTGCGCCGGGAAGATAAAGTAGCCTATTAATGGGTCAATCGCCCAGGATTATTAACCCCCTCCCGGCCTCTCGTTGCCGAGGATCCCGCCGAGCATGCCCGACCCTCCCGACGTCCCACCGGGGTCGCCCCATCGGCGCGTGCGACGTCGCTCGCGACCGGGCCGTTGGATCCGGACGATCCTCGCCGCGGGCTTCCTCCTCTTGCTCCTGGATGGCGGGGCGATGACCGGGCTCCTGGCGCCATCGAGCGGAACCTTGGATGCCTCGGGATGCCCGACCGGCGTGTCGATCTCCGGCGCGGGGGCGAGCTTCCTCCTGCCCCTCGTGGCCGAATGGACCGTGGCGTTCGAGGCCGGGACGGGCAACCCGGTCGACTACAACGGGAACGGGGCGGGGGCCGGGATCACCGAGCTAAGGCGGTCCACCGTCGACTTCGCCGCCACGGACGAGCCGCCGAGTCCTCCCGACGCCTCCCTGGTGACGCTCCCGATCGCGGGGGGGGCGCTCGCGATCATCTACGATCTTCCCGGACTCGCCGCGCCGCTCCACCTCTCGGGTCCTCTCCTCGCCGGGATCTACGAGGGTTCGATCCGGAGCTGGAACGACCCGAGGATCGCGGCCCTCAATCCGGGCGAGACGCTGGCGAACGCCCAGATCGTGACGGTCCATCGCTCCGACGCGGCCGGCACGACCTACGTCCTCACCGATCTCCTGAGCCGCGACAGCCCGACGTGGGCGGCGGGGCCGGGACGCGGGATCTCGATCGGCTGGCCGTCGGCCCCCACCCAGGAGGCGATCCCGAAGAACGCGGGTCTCGCGGAGTTCGTCGCGCGGACCCCGTACGCCGTCGGGTACGCCGACCTCACCGATGTGCTCGGGACGCCGGGCCTCGCGGTGGCAGCCCTCGAGAACCCATCGGGGGCGTTCGTCCTCCCGACCCTCGCCAGCGCGGGGTCGGCGATCTCGGACCTGGTCGCGCAGACGTCGTTCCCGGCCGCCACGGGGGACTGGTCGAACGTTTCGATGGTGAACGCTCCGGGGCCGGGGGACTACCCGCTCGCGACGCTCGCCTACTTCCTCGTCCCGGCCGAGCTCGACCGCGGCTTCGCGCCCTCGTCGGGGCGGGCCCTGGCCCTCGTTGAGTGGATCGCCTGGACGATTGAGAACGGTGCCCGGTACGCCACGATGCTCGACTACGTCGGGCTGCCGTCGAGCCTCACGGCCCTCGACGTCGCGGCCCTGGCCTCGATCACCTTCGGAGGGGCGGCCGTCCGCGTCTGCC
>DASYZN010000245.1:0-8396 GCA_035946105.1 Thermoplasmata archaeon
TCGGGCCCTCGGAGCGGTCGGTGGTCGAGAGCAGCTTCAGCTTGAGGTCGGCGATCTCGGCGTCCTTGTCGTGGATCGTCTGTTCCCGGGCGCGGGCCTCCCGGCTTCGGACGTACTTGATGACGGCGATGGAGCCCCGCTTGACCTGCTCGATCTCCTCCTCGAGCTCGGCCCGCCGGGTGCGCTCGTCGAAGAGGTCCCGGTGGAGGTCCTGGAGCTCGGTGAGCAGCGCCCCGGGGTCGAACTGTTCGCTCTTCACCCGCTCGAGCAGCTCGGAGAGCCAGTGGACGAGGGTCGCCTCCCGCTCCGCGAGATGCCGGACCTCGGGGGCCGGGGCGGCACCGCCCGACAGCGGGCCGGTCGGCCGCTCCGCGGACACGGGACGAGGCGCCGCGGGGGCGGCGGGCGACGCCGGACCGGCCGAGGGACCCGGGAGCGTCGGCTCGATCCCGAGGATCGCCGACCCCTCGAGGGCCGCGTCGGGACGGCCGGGCTCGCTCCCCTCGGGCGGAGCGGGACCCGCCGGAGGGGGGAGCGAGGCCGGGGAGCGGATCCAGGCCTCCATCGCCTGGTCGTCGCCGTCGACCCACTTTCGAAGGATCTCGGCCGAGGCCTTCGCCGAGACGCGGGAGCGGCGCACGCGACCCCGCTCCCGGGGCTTGAGGGAGCTCAGGAGCCGCTCGGTCATCCGGTCGTCGTCCGCCCCCGCTGCGGCCGCCGACGGGCGGGCCGCCGCGGGCTCCGGACCGGAGGAGCGGACCCGCTCCGCCTCCTCCTCGTTGAGGCCGGCCTCCCTAAGCTCCTCGGGACTCATCGCCCGGACCCGTTCGATGCTGGAGAATCCGGCCTCGGAGAGCCGCTTGGCGGCCGCCTCGGAGAGGCCGAAGCGCAGCGCGAGGCGCGAGGCCGCAAGTCCGTCGGCCGCCGGTTCCGGGCCCGGGGCCGAATCGGCAGGGGCGTTCATTCCGCTCTCGGCCGGGAGTATCAGCGTTCTATGGGAGATATGGCTTGCCGTCGACGGTCCGGCCCGTCCGGCGGTCGATTCCTAAATAGCCGGTCGGCCGTAGGCGGCCGTGGACACGGAGACGCGGATCGCCCGGGCGACCCGCGGCGTGGTCGAGAGCCTGACGGCCGACGAGCTCGCCCACCTGTTCGAGACGAACGAGGCGCCGAGGGCCTACATCGGCTTCGAGCCGTCCGGGCGCCTCACCGTCGGCCACCTGGTCTGCATCCGCAAGATGCGCGACCTCCAGGAGGCGGGCTGCGACCTCACGGTCTTCCTCGCGGACTGGCACGCCTGGATCAACGACAAGCTCGGCGGCTCGCTCGATCGGATCGCCGTCGCCGGCCGGTACATGGAGGCCGCGTTCATGGCGTTCGGCGTCGATCCGGTCCGGACCCGCTACCGATGGGCCCACGAGCTCGTCGGCCAGCCCGACTACTGGGAGCGGGTCGTGCGGATCGCCAAGGTGACCTCGCTCGCGCGGACCCGTCGGGCGATGACCGTGCTCGGCCGCTCCGAGTCGGAGGAGGAGCTCGACACGGCGAAGCTCCTCTATCCCGCGATGCAGGCGGCCGACATCTTCGAGCTGCCCGTCGAGATCGCCTTCGCCGGGATCGACCAGCGCCGGGCCCACGTGCTGGCCCGGGAGGTCGCCCAGAGCTCCGGCTGGCCGGTGCCCGTCGCGCTCCACACCCCGCTCGTGAGCTCGCTCAAGGGGAAGGGCCGCATGGACGCCACCGTCTCGCCGGCCGAGGGAAAGATGTCGAAATCCGACCCGACGGGGGCGATCCCGCTCCCGTCGAGCCCCGAGGAGATCGCCGAGCGGCTCCGCGGCGCGTTCTGCCCGGCGAAGGAGGTCGAGGGGAATCCGGTGGTCGAGCTCGCCCTCTCGGTGATCTTCCCGTGGTCGGGGAGCCTCGAGGTCGAGCGGGCCGAGAAGTTCGGCGGCCCGGTCACCTACGCCTCGCCCGAAGAGATCCTCTCGGCGTGGACCTCGGGGGCGCTCCATCCCGTCGATCTCAAGTCGGCCGTCGCCCGCGCCCTCGGGTCGATCGTCGCGCCGGCCTCGAAGGCGCTCGAGGGGGTCCCCGGGGCGGACGGGACCGGTCTGTAGGTCGCCTCTCCGCGGCCCGGGGCCCCGCCGCCCTATCACGCCGCTCGAGAATCGCCCCGGCGAACCGATCGATCGCGCTCGGGTCCGTCCCGAAGAAGAGCTCCGGTTCGATCAGCTCAAGCTCCCCCAACCGCCAGCGTCCGTCGTCCGACGGCAGGAGGTCGATCCGGGCGTAGAGCGGCCTCGGGCGCCAGCGGCCGAGGATCGCGGCGCCCCGCGCGAGGTCGTCCGGCCCCGGCCGCCAGGGTCGCGGCGAGCGGTCCGGCGACGCGAGGACCGTCGGGTAGGCGACGGCGTGGGAGAACGCCCCATCGACGAAGACGAGCGACCGCTCGCCGAGCTCCCGCACCCGCGCCTGGAACGGCTGCACGAGGGCCCCTTCCGACGCGACGAGGCTCCGAAAGGCGGGCTCGGCCCGATCGAGATCCTCCGGACCCAGGACGAGGAGTCCCCGGCCGCTCGCGGAGACCGCGGGCTTCAGGACCACCCGGCCCCACCCCTCGGATCCGACGATCCGCCGGAGGCCGACGGTCTCCCCCGGCGGCACGACGACCGTCGGCACGACGTCGATCCCGCCGTCGGCGAGCTCGGTGAGGTAGCCCTTGTGCGCGTTCCACCGGACGAGGTCGGGCGGGTTCAGCACCACGGTGGCGCGCTCGACACGGGCGAGCCAGTCGAGGAACTCGTGGTAGCGAAGGTGGTAGTCCCACGTCGAGCGCAGGACGGCGAGGCCGAGGTCGCCCCATCGGACGGTCGGATCGTCCCAGACGACGGGGCGGGCGTCGACGCCCCGCTCGACGAGCCGATCCAGCACGAGCCGATCGTCCTCGGTGCCCTCGGGATACCGACGGCTCGTGACGAAGCCGACCGGACGGTCGGGCTCGGACGGGTCGCCCATCGGTGCCGCGCGACGCCCGCCGGGCTACCTAACTTTGGCCGACGGCCTCAGACCGCCGACGGCGGGGCGATCGTCCGACCCCCAAGGTTAAGTAAGGGCTCTTCTAGCGCGGTTCCACCCGTGAGCCGAGGACCCTTCGGGGGTTCCGCTGACGCGAGGACACGATGGCGCGACCGATCTACGTACGGTTCGAGACCCCGGCCGAGCTCGCCGACAAGGCCCTGCAGCTCGTCCAGATCGCGAGCGAGACGGGCAAGCTCAGGATCGGCACCAACGAGGTGACGAAGTCGAGCGAGCGGGAAGAGGCGAAGCTCGTCGTCATGGCGGAGGACGTCGACCCGGTGGAGATCCTAGTCCACGTCCCGATGCTCTGCGAGGAGAAGCGGATCCCGTACGTCTACGTCCCGAAGAAGCAGCGGTTGGGCCAGTCCGCCGGCCTCACGAAGTCGGCGGCGAGCGTCGCCGTCGTCGAGGCGGGCGACGGCAAGCCCCTCCTCGAAGAGCTCGCCCAGGTCTTCGCGACCCTCAAGAAGTGAGCCGTCGGGCGGTTCGTCGGGTCGAGCATGGCGGAAGAGAAGGGCTCGCCGGCCGAGGTCGTCGAGCTCATCGGCCGGACCGGGATGGCCGGCGAGGCGACCCAGGTCAAGGTCCGCGTGCTCGCCGGCCGAGACCGGGGGAAGATCATCACCCGCAACGTGGCCGGTCCGATCCGGCTCGGGGACGTCCTGATCCTGCGCGAGACGGCGCGCGAAGCGCGCAAGCTCTCGGTCCGCTAGGGGGTCCGAGATGGTCGTCAAGCGCCAGTGCTCGTTCTGTGCCGGGGAAATCGAACCCGGCACCGGGACGATGTACGTGAAGCGGGACGGGGTCGTCTTCCACTTCTGCTCCTCCTCCTGCCGAAAGCAGCAGTTGAACCTGGGGCGCGTCGGACACCGGATGAAGTGGACCCGCGCCCACGCGATCAAGCGGGCCGCCGAGCACTCCTCCGCCGTCTCCCGGGGCGCCGCCGCCGCGCGCGACCGCTCGACCGCGCGTCGCCCGACCGCCTCCAGGTCTCCGCCGACCCCCGTGCCGGTACGCCCCCCTCAGGACGCGCCCGCCCCACCGACGATCTCGCCGCCCCCGGAGCCCCAACCCCCCCCGGCGGCGAAGTTGAGCGAGGCTCCCCCATCGAAGGGGGGTCGGGGCCCCCCGCGGCGGAGCGCGCCGAAGCCCTCCGACACCCCGCCGACCCCTTCCCCTCCGGCGGGGGAGCGGGCCGACCGATCCGCCGGCGCGCCGGAACCGCCGCCCCCGGAACCCCGTCGGCGTCCGGAGGGCGCGGCCCAGGAAGGCGCCGAATCGAAGCCCGCCGAAAAGGCTCCGGAATAGGACCCCGCCCAGATCGGCGGCCGCGCGCCCCCCGCCTTCGTCCAGTGGAACGCGCGCCTTGATTTGGGGGGCGTCGCCCCTGTCGGCCGATGGGAGGCGCTGAGGCCGGGCCCACGGACCCCTGGGTCTCGGCGAGCGATCTCGCCGAGTACGCGTTCTGCCCGAGGGCCCAATGGTACCGCCGGCATCCGCCGCGCGAGGCGCCGTCGGAGGCCGCCACCCGGTCGGCCCGCTCCGGCGAGCGCTACCATGCGGCGTCCCTCGGTCGCGAGGTCGACCGGGAGGCGCGCGGGTCGGGGGGAGCGCTACTCGCGATCCTCGTGGGCTTGGCGACGCTCGCGCTCCTCGGGGTCGTCGTGGTCCTCGGGTTCCTCGGATGAGCGGGCTGTCCATCGGGGCGCTCGTGCTCCTGGGACTCTTGGGGGTCGGGATGCTCCTCTGGGGGCTCTCCTCCCTCGCCGCGTTCGCGCGCTCCCGGCGGCACGGGCGTCTCGTCTTCGCCGACGACCCCCGGTTCCCGGGACGGCTCGTGTCGGATCGGCTACGCCTCGTGGGCCGGCCGGACGAGGTGCGCCGCCGCCGCGACGGACGGCTCGTTCCCGTCGAGTGGAAGAGCCGGGCCTCCCGGCCCCACGATCCCCCCGACTCCCATTCGGTCCAGGTCGCGGCCTACTGCCTCCTGCTCGAAGAGGGGGCGGGGATCAGCCCGCCGTACGGCGTGGTCCGGTACTCCGACGGCGTGGAGTTCCGCGTGGCGTGGGACGCGGAGGCCCGGGCCACCGTCCTCGGCCTCCTCGACCGGCTGAGGTCGCCCTACGATGGGCGCGCGGACCCGGCCCCCCGAAAGTGCGCCGGCTGTCGGTGGGCGCCGGGATGCGACGCGCGGGCCTAGCCGACGAGGTCGAACCGGTAGGCGTCGGTCCGGTACGGGAAGTCGAGCGCGTCCCTTCCCCGGGTCATCGGGTCGCGGTCGAGCAGCGCGACGACCTCGCGCGCGACCGCCGCGCTGGCCTCCGCCCCCTCGAGGGCCACGAAGCTCACGGAGACGACGCGGTCGACGATCCGGTCGACCGTCGTGCGGGCGGTGAACGGGAACGAGCGGTTCGACAGCTCCCCGAACCGTCGGTCCGACCGGACCGCCGCCTGCCAGGATCCATCGTCGCTCCTCGGCGCCCCCCGACGTTCGCGCGCCTCGACGATCCGGCCGATCGCCCGGACCCACGGGACGGACTCGTCCCGTCGGTTCCAGATGAGCCCGACGCGGCCGGCGGGCCGCAGGACGCGCGCGATCTCGGAGAGCGCCTCGGGGAACCGGAACCAGTGGAACGCCTGGCCCACGACCACGGCATCCGCCCCGTGGTCCGGCCACGGGATCCGCTCGGCCGTCCCGTCGAGGAGCTCGACGGTCGGCACCTCCCGGCGGAACACGGAGCGCATCCCCTCCGACGGTTCGACGGCGACGATCCTCGCCCCGGTCGGGAGCAGCGCCCGCGTCAGCTTGCCCGTGCCCGCCGCCAGCTCGACAAGCGTTCGCCCCGGCGCTACGAGGCCCTCGGCGAGCCAGTCGACGGCCTCCTTCGGGTAGTCCGGCCGCCCCCGCTCGTAGGCCTCGGCGATCCGGTCGAACCCCCGGGCGGCCGGGAGGACCCGGTCCGGCGCGCCCGACATCCTCCCACGACCCCGGCCGGAACGTAAAGCGTTTTGACGTGGGGAACGGTCGCCTGGCGATGCCCAACGAAGGGAGCGTGGAACGGACCCTCGTCCTGGTGAAGCCGGACGGGATCAAGCGGGGGCTCGCCGGAGAGATCGTCGCCCGCTTCGAGCGCAAGGGGCTTCGGATCGCCGCGGCGAAGTTCACCCTCGTCTCCGCCGACCTCGCCGCCCGGCAGTACGCCGAACACGCGGGCAAGCCGTTCTACCCGGGGCTCGTGGGGCACATCACGTCGGGGCCCGTCCTGGCGCTCGCCCTCGAGGGACGCTCGGCGATCTCGGTCGTGCGCCTCCTGATCGGCGCCACGAACCCCCAGACGGCGGCCCCGGGGACGATCCGGGGCGACTTCGGGCTCGCCCTCACCCCGAACCTGGTCCACGCCTCCGACTCCCCGGCCTCGGCGACCCGGGAGCTCGAGCTCTACTTCGGCAGCGCGGAGTACCTCGCCTACGCTCGGACGGACCACGAGTTCGTGTGACGGCCGACCGCCCGCTCGATCGGGCCCTCCGGGCCCTTCGGCAGGGGCGGATCGTGGCGTACCCGACGGACACCCTGGTCGGCCTCGGGGTGCTCGCCGGCCGACCGGCGGCCGTCGAACGGCTCCGGGCCCTCAAGGGACGCCCTGAAGGTCCTCCGTTCTCCGTGATGCTCTCCTCGTTCGAGGAGGTCGAGGCCTGGGCGGAGCTCTCCCCGTCGGCCCGGGCCACGCTCCGGCGGTTGCTGCCGGGGCCGTACACATTGCTCCTCCCCGCCTCCCGGAAGGCCCGCGCGAGCTGGCCCGTCGGGATTGTCGCGGAGGACGGGCGGATCGGCGTGCGGATCCCCGATCACCCGATCGCCCGCGCCCTCGCCCGGATCGCGGGAGCCGTCACCTCGACGTCGGCGAACCTCCATGGAGCCCCGCCGGCGCGGTCGACCGGGGAGGCCCGACGGAGGTTCGGCCGGGCGGTCTCGATCTACCTTTCGGGAGCCCCGAACCCGTCGGGCCGCCCGTCGACCCTCGTCGACCTCTCCCGGCCCCGCGCCCGCTTCCTCGGGAGGCGCTAGCCCATCCCCGCCTATCCGGAGGACCTCGAGCGCTGGCGCCGTGCGGCCGAGATCAGCGCCGGCGCCCGGGAAGCCGGCGTGCGCGCCGTCCGACCCGGCGCCCGACGGATCGACGTGGCCGAGGCGATCGAGGGCTACATCCGCTCCCGGGGCGCCGAGCCCGCCTTCCCCGCGAACCTCTCGCGCAACGCCGAGGCGGCGCACTACACCCCGGCCCCGGAGGACCGCCTCGCGTTCGAGGTCGGCGACCTCGTCAAGGTCGACGTGGGGGCGCACCTCGACGGGGCGATCGCCGACACGGCCGAGACGGTCGAGGTCGGCGAGGGCCGCCGCCACGAGAACCTCCGTCGGGCGGTCGCGGAAGCCGTGGCGGCCGGGATCGCGGAGGTCCGACCCGGGGTCGCCGTCGACCGGATCTCCCAGGCGATCGAGCGGGCGATCCACCAACGGGGGCTGAAGCCGGTCCGCAACCTCACCGGGCACACCATCCAGCGCTACCTATTGCACGCAGGCAAGTCGATCCCGAACGTCTCGGGGGCGAGCGTCGACCACCTCGAGGAGGGGGAGATCGTCGCCATCGAGCCGTTCGCCACGAACGGCGGGGGGGCGATCGAGAACGGTCCGTTCGGCCACATCGTCCGCTTCCGATCGGACCCCGGGACCTCCTCGGAAGAGGCCGCTCGGTGGTTCGGCCGCTTCCGGACGCTCCCATTCACCGCCCGATGGATCCCCGACGTGGAGCGCGGGGCGCTCAAGCGCCTCCGCCCGAAGCTCCAGAGCTACCCCGTCTTCGTCGAGGAGGCGGAGGGCCTGGTCGCCCAGGCCGAGCACACGGTGCTCGTCGGTCGATCGGGAGCCGAGGTCCTGACCGAGCGGGTCGGCCCGTAGGATCGGCCGGCGAGGCGGCGGCGCCGGCGCGCGCCCCGCGGGACAACCTTGAAGCCTTCGCCCGAATCCGACCGGTCGATGGACGAAGCCTCGCCCCCCGCCCCATCCGAGGGGGCGCGGCTCGATCCCGCCCGCGCCCGCGGGGTCCTGCTCATCCTCTCGGCGGCCGCGCTGATGGTCACCTACGTCGAGACGATGATCATCCCGGGCCTCACGAGGTTCCAGACGTTCTTCGGGGGCGCCCCGCTGAGCTCGGTGACCTGGATCCTCTCGGCCTACCTGGTCGTCGGGGTCGCGGTGACCCCGATCGCCGGGAAGCTCGGCGACATCTACGGGAAGAAGAAGGTCCTCACCGGCGTCCTCG
>DASYZN010000246.1:0-9243 GCA_035946105.1 Thermoplasmata archaeon
AGCAGCGCCGCGCCGGTGAGGACGCCCACGAAGCCGATCGTGCCCACGGTCATGAGGCGCATCGGACCGTAGCGGTCCGAGAGCCGGCCGAAGTACGGCTGGGTTAGGAGGAGGAGGAGGCCGCCGATCCCGATCGCGAGCGCGAGCACCTCGGCGGAGACGCCGACGCCCGTGGCGGCCGACCCGAGGAAGACGAAGAGCGTCCCAAGGAGGAGGTAGATGACGAACCAGGGGAGGGTGACGAGCAGGATCTCGCGGCGGAAGACGGTCCGCAACAGCGCGAGGGCCGAGAGCCCCCGGGCGCCGGCCGATCGTTCGGTCCCGCGTCGGAGGGCGCGGTTCGAGTAGACGAACCCTCCGCCGAGCACCGCGGCCGCCAATAGGAAGAGTCCCCCGAGGTCCGCGTTCGCCACCGATCCCAGGAGACCGAACCCCACGGCGAACCCGAGGATCCACCCGAGGAGGTTCACCGCGTCGAACCGGCCCATCTCGTAGCCGCGCTCGAGGGCCCCCGCCTCGTCCCCCACGACCGCCAGGCTCGCGGTCAAGATCGCCCCGCTCGTCACGCCGAAGCCGAAGGAGAGGGCGCCGAGCCACACCGCGTCCCGGGAGAGCGAGATCCCGAGCATGATCAGGGCCGCGATCCCGATCGCCCCCACGAGGATGGGGTAGCGTCCGACCCGGTCCGAGAGCCCGCCGGAGAGCAGGACCGTCGAGAACTCTCCGACCGGGGCGAGGGAGGCGACGATGCCGACGGTGCCGACCGCGGCCGGGTCGATCCCGACCGACGAGCCCGAGAGATAGGAGGCGAAGACGCTCAGCGAAAGCCCGAAGGCGAAACGGACCAGGAAGGTCGCTCCGAAGACGGCCCGAAGGACCTCGGGACGTCCGGGACGCTCGGCCGGCGAGGGAACGGGCACGGCGGTCCGTCAGCCGGTCTTCGGCCGTTCGAGGATCTCGATCCAGACGTCGTCCGGATCGAGGACGAACGCGATGCGGCTCGATCCGCCCTGGAGGCGGTACGGTTCCTTGGCGACCCGGACGCCCTTCGACCGGGCGAGGGCGAGGAACGCGTCGAGTTCGTCTGTCTCGAACGCGAGGTGGTCGAGCTGCTCCCCCGACTCCCAGGAGGCCTTCCCCTCCCAGCAGGTGAGTTCGACGCGCGCGCCGCTCATGGGATCGCGGACGAAGGCGATCTCGGCGTGGTTCTCCGGGATCGCCCGACGGCGATCGAACTCGAGGCCGAGGACCTCGGTGTAGAACCGGACGCTCTCGTCGATGCTCTTCACCGTGATCGAGGTATGGGAGAACCGCATGGCTCGAGCCCCCTCACGCGCGGGCGCGCTTAATCCTTCGGCGCGGCCCGAGGCTGTTTGGTCGGCGCGAAGCTCTCGGGGACGGTCCCCCCGGCTCCGGGAGGTCGTCGGCTAGGGCGGACGCGACGGGGAGCGCTTCAGGAAGGCCCGAACGCTCGGACGGTAGAGCAGTCCGAGGGTCAGCGCGGCGAGGGCGAGGCCCGGGACCGCGCCGACCGTGCCGAGTCCCAGGGAGACGACGCCGGCCGCGAGGCCGGCCCAGGCGACCACGGCCCCGAACGGCCAGGCCCACCGGGTCGCGGCCAGCGTGGCCCCTCCGGCGATCACGAAGAGCACCCCGAATCCGACGAGCGCGGTCCCGAGCCCGTTCGCGATCGCCCCCAGGATCGCCTCGGAGCCCGTGAAGGTGACCAGGCTGCCGATCCCTAGGAAGATGTGGACGAACCCCCCGAAGAACGAGAACGCCCCGAGGACGATCTCGACCGCGCCCAGCGCGGCGACCGCCCTGGGCCGGGGCGTTGGGGGAGCGGCCGACGCGGCCGCGCCGTCCGAAGGGGGCGACATGGTCCGCCCATGGGGTCCGCCGTATTTGAGTCGACATCGGTACGAAAGGATACCGAACGGCGACCCCGGGGGATCCTCGGCCGGTCCGCCCACAATGAGCCGGACCTCGGGGCGGGGCCGGTCGAGGGGGACCCCCGAGGGGCGTCGCCCGCGAGGGCGAATCCGGCTCGGACGGGCGCGAGGGGCCGACGGACCCGCTCGCTACGGATGGCCGAAGCAGACCCGCACCGGTTCCGTCCCGGGGGACCAATCGGACTCCACGCGGACGAAGCCGACCCGCTCGAACTGGTAGAGGTCGCGCGGTCGCGCCTCCCGGAGCGTCCGCTCGGCGACCCCCCGCCGGTGGGACCCATCGAGGTCGAGGAGGTCGACGGCGACGGCCCCCGATTCGCCGACCCATTGCAGCCTCGGGAGCCGACGGTTCTCCCGGCTCGTGAACTCGGCCGCGATCGGGGAGGGGCCCTCCCGGGCCGACGGGAGTCGGAGATTGAGGAGGTCCTTGAGCCTCAGCTCCTCGCCGAGGTGCCGGTCGACGTCGGCGGCGGCCAGCCAGACCCGGGGCCCGGTCGCCACGGCGCGGGTCCCGAGCTCGGGTCGATCGGGGTGGTTGGCGAGCTCGACGTCCCCGAGTCCCTCGGGGAAGCCCTGGATCTCGACGAGGACGGGATCGGCGACGAACGAACGCCGGGACGTCGTCGCGTCTATCACCTGCCGGTTCTCCGCATAGAGGGTCTCCGCCGGCACGTCGATGTCGGCGAGGGAGAGGCCGAAGGAGAGCGTGAACTTTCGGAGCGCCGCCGCCGAGATCCCCCGCCGGTCGAGGGAATCGATCGACCAGAGCCTAGGGTCGGCCCAGCCATCGTACTCCCCGGAGGCGATCTGCGCGAACCCCTTGCTCTTGGAGATCTTGGCCTCGGCGACCCTCAGGAGGCCCCAGTGGACGAACGGCGGGCCCTCGATCCCGAGCAACTTCCAGAGGAACGTCTCCATCCGATCCTCGATGACGAGGTCCTTCCCGCGGATCACGTGGCTGACGCCGAGCTCGACGTCGTCGACGGCCCAGGAGAACTCGAGCATCGGCCAGACCTTCCATCGCCGCCCGACCCTCGGGTGGTCGAGGTCGCTCAGCCTCAGCAGCACCCGATCCCGGAACGCGGGGTCCGGGTCGGCGAGGTCGGTGCGCAGCCTCAGGACCGCCTCGCCGACCTGGAACCCGCCGTCGAGCATCTTCCGAAAGAGATCGAGGGTCTCTCCCTCCGATTGGGCCCGCTCTCGGCAGGCCGTGCCGCTCGATCGGTTCGCTTGGAGCAGCTCGGCCGGGCATCGGCAGACGTAGGCGCCGCCGCGTTCGATGACCCGTCGGGCCCAATCGTAGACGATCGAGAGTCGGTCCGACTTGTAGAACACCTCGTCCGGCTCGACCCCGGCTAGGGTGAGGTCGTGCCGGATGACGTCGTAGAGCTCGGGGGCGATCCGCTTCTCCTTCGATCCGACCGTGTCGTCGAAGACGAGGAGCAGGCGGCCGCCGTAGCGCTTCCGGTAGTAGTCGTTCACGTAGATCATGCGGGCGTTGCCGATGTGGAGCGCGCCCGAGGGGAACGGCGCCATCCGAAGGACGACCGGTCGGTCGTCGGTCCGGGGAAGTTCCGGGAAGAGGTCGGTCGGTTCGGCGGATCGGGGGACCCCCGGGAGCGGCAGCGGACCCCCGAGGGAGGCGAGCTCGCGCCGTTGCGCGTCGGGGCCGAGGCGGTTCACCTCGTCGGCGATCCTTCGGATCGCTTCGGCGGCCTCGGCGCCCCGAGAACGCAGGGAGGGGATCGACCCGAGCGCCCTCGAGAGGACCGAGCCCGATCGGACCGCGCCGCCGTGATCGATCGCGTTCTCCAAGGCGAGACGGCGGATCGCCGAAAGGTCGTCCGGCGCCACGAGCATCGGCCCGCCAGCGAGGAACGCCTTAAGGCGGTTCGGCCCGGGGTCCGGTGGCCTCGCCCGCGGGACCGGGCCGTCGGTAGCGCCGGTCGCCGCGGGCGAGGGCCTCGGGGAGCGTGATCTCCCCCCGCAGCACCCGGCCCGCCTCGGATCGGGGGATCGTGAACCGGCCCCCGCTCCCCTCGCGGCTGAGCCGTTGGAGGTTCGCGATGTCCCCCGGGGTGATCGACAGGGGGGTCGGCCCGCGCACGGGGCGACCCGCGGTCCGCGCGATGGCGCGGGCCGCGATGGCGTCCCGGGGGCGCCGGAGGCCCCTCGGGGTCGTCCCGGATTCGTTGACGAGCTCGATCGGGCGACGCGCCCCCGAGAGGGCGTTCACGATCCGATCCCGGGCGAGTCGGTCCCCGCTCCCGACGCGGAACCGGATCGCCCGCGCGGCGAAGCGATGCGTGATCAATCGGGCGAGCTGGGCGACCGCCTCCGGCCGATCGAGCGTCCCCTCCCCGAGGGTCCTGTCCTCGGAGAGGATCGCATAGCCCGGGCGGGGTCCAGGGTCGATCCCGACGACGAGCTCGCTGGCGGCCGAGCCCGGGTGCAGCGCGTGCTCGACGGCCGCCCACAGGGCGGTCCGCTCGCCCTGAGGGGGCACGGGGATCACCCTAGGATGGTTGAGGCCGTCGCATTCCTCCGGCGAGGTGAGGACGACCGCCACGCTCTCGGGGATCCGTTGTCCCGGGACCAGGCTGATCGTCGGGATCCGGCGTTCTCGCAGGGCCCCGGCGAGCTCCTCGTACAACGCGGCGTCGAGCGTGGCGAGGGCGACCGACCGGCCTCTCAACGTCGGCATGGACGGTCAAATACACGATATAGTTTTCTTGAGGGCGTGGCGACCTGCCCGTTCTGCGCGGCGACGACCCCGGACGGGGCGCTGTTCTGCCCCCGCTGTGGGCACACGGTCCCCCAGTGGGGGTCCCCGGCCTCGCCGACACCCCTCCCCACGATACTCCCCCGAATGCCCGCCGGTACCGCGGCTGGCGGGGCCGCGCCCCCCACGGCGTCCCGTCCTTGCCCGGTCTGCAACACCGTGATATCCGAAATCGCCGTGGTCTGCCCCGTATGCCTCTCCCCACTTACCCGTCGGCCCGACGGGGTCGGCGGGGCCGCCGCACCGCCGGGATGATCCGGCTCGCCCGGGAGCGGATCTCGACCCTGTTCGCCCTCGCCTCGAACGAGGCGTCCGGTCCGGACCTCACCCTGTCGAACCGCTACGTCAACCTCGCCCGGAAGATCGGCACCCGCTACAACGTCCGGATCCCTCCGGAATACCGAGAGCTCTACTGCCGGGGGTGTTCCCGCTACTGGGTCGAGGGTCGAACGGTGCGGACGCGCCTCCGTTCGCCCCTGCGGGTCCGAACCTGCCTCGGCTGCGGTCGGGTCCGTCGGGTCCGGATCGGGCCGCGGCGACCGCCGGCGGGTCGACCGAACCCCGTCTCCGGTATCTCGCCCTCCTCGGAAGAGGAGACGCTCGCCGAGGTCGCCTCGAACCCGGACGACGAGGCCGCCGAACTGGGGCTCGAAGAGGAGGAATAGGGAAATAAGCCCGGACCGGCCGTCGGAGGTCGTCGCCGGGGTGGCCGAGCGGCCAAAGGCGGCAGACTCAAGATCTGCTCTCGCAGGAGTTCCCAGGTTCGAATCCTGGCCCCGGCACCGACCGCCTGCCTTGGGCCCGCAGCGGCGATCCTCGGACGGCCGGAGGTCGGGCCCGGCCTAGGGGGGAGGCCGCGCTTCCGAAGGGGCGGTCGGGGCGTTCTCCCGGGGAGGCGGGGGGGACTTTCGGCCGCGGATCGCGAGGTACGCCCCGAGGGCCAGCGCGACGGCGACGAGGACCGCGAGCGCCGCGACGAGCGCTGTCAGGGTCCCGATCTTCGCGTTCGCTGCCGTGATCGGATCGGTGAAGGTCACCACGAGCGATCGGGTCGCGACGTTCCCCGCCGGGTCCGTGGCGGTCACGGTGATGGTGTTGGAGCCCGGGGTGAGCGCCACGTTCGAGGAGAACGAGCCGCCGCTGCCGAGCGTGACGGGGACCCCGTCGACCCAGACCGTGGAACCGGCCTCGGCGACGCCGATCACGGCGACGACGGGCGTGGAGACGCTCGCGGAGGGGCTCGGGGAGGTGATCGAGAGGGTCGGCGGGGTCGTGTCGACCGTGACCCCCACAGCTTCGGTCGCCCGGTCTCCCGCGGCATCCGTGGCGACGACCACGATCGAGTGGGCGCCCTCGGTGAGCTGGAGGGTCGTCGTGAACGATCCCGTGCTCCCGACGATAACGGCGGATCCGTCGACGGTGATCGAGGCCCAGGGTTCTGTGGTCCCGGTCACGACGACGGCCGATCGGTTGGTGTACCCCTCGATCGGGGAGCTGAGCGTCAGGAGCGGGCCGTCGACGACGATGCTCGCCGTCGCGCCGCTCGAAAGCCCCGCGGGGTTCTTCGCGATCAGGACGAAGGTGTGCGAACCGGCCGGGATCACGAACGACTGGGAGAACGATCCGTTGGCGCCGACGTTGACCGGGGTTCCATCGATGGTGAGACTCACGCCGGGATCGGTGGTCCCGCTGACGGTCACCGTCGGGTCGTTCGTCACGGTCCCGTCCGAAGGCGACGCCAGGATGAGGGTCGGGAGCCCATTCCCAACCACGTAGGTCGTGGCATAAGGTAGGAGCGCCCCGTTCTCCCATTCGTTCCAGCCCAGCACGGCGTTCCCGTGGCCATCGAGCCCCAGGTTCGGGCTTCCGGTATCCGTCGCCGGGGTCGCCGGCGCCGGCAGATTGACGATGACCTGGGAGATCCAGCCTTGGCTCGCGACGTACCGTCTCGCGAGCAGGTCGTGGCCGTAACCATTGTATTGGGCCCAGACGGCGAAGCCGTCACCGTGGCCATCGAGCGCCGTGGCGATCTCCGTGGCGTCGCCCGACCCCGAGCTCAGTTTCACCGGCGCGCCCCAGGCGCCAACCGCGGGTTTCACCACGGCATAGGCATCGAACTGGGACCCGTCCCAGACGTTGTAGGCGAAGAGCGCGTCCCCGGCCGCGTCGACCGAAGGCGTCGCCGCCCCCTCATCGCCCGGGCCGGAGATGAAGCGGGTCTCCGTTCCCCAGCCGCTCGTCGGCGAATAGACGTTGGCGGCGGCCACGTACCGTGTCCCGTCCCAATCGGTCCAGCTCGCCGCGAAGGCGCCGCTCGAACTCATGGCGAGAGCGTAGGGCGTCCCGGGCGCCGACGGCCCCTGGGCGATCTGGACGGGGAGCCCCCAGCCGACGCCCGGCTGGTAGGCACTCGCGTAGTTGGAGTACCCACTCCCGTTATAGGCGTTGTACGCGGCCATCGCGTTCCCGTTCCCATCGATCCCGACGACGACCGAACTGAGGTAGGTGAACCGGCTCTGCACCTCCACGGTGGCGGTCCAGGTGTGCGAGCTCCCGCTGAAATAGGCCGAGTAGGCGTTCCAGTTGCTTCCGTTGTACTCCTGCCAGGCGGCTACGCCGTCGCCGCGCTCGTCCATCGCGATCCGCAGCCAATACTTCGAGCTCCCGACGGCGGAATCGAGACGTTGCGGGGCCCCCCAGCCGGTCCCGACCGCGTAGTAGGTCGCGTAGACGTTGTACTGGGTCCCGTCGGACGCCTTGAACAGCACGATCGCGTTCCCGCTGCCATCGATGGCGGACCACTCTTCGGCCGGGCCGCTCGCGTTCATGTTCTCGATCCTGGTGACCGGTCCCCACCCCCCACCGGGGCGGTAGAGGGTGGCGTAGCCATGGGAGATCGGTCCGTCGTTCTGGGTGAACGAATAGATCGCGTCCCCCGCGAGGTTGGTCTCGAGCTGGAGCCAGCTTGGGGAGATCTGCTCGTCCCACTCGGCGACCTGGGCTTGGTAGAACGGCTGCCAACCGGAGCCTTTGGTGTAGTGATTGGTCAGGATGCCGTTCCGCGCCGGCGCCGTGGGGTCGGTGTTGTCGTTGTAGTTCCAAACGGCCAACGCCCCTCCATTGCCATCGATCGCCACGAGGGGCGATCCGATGCCCACCCGGGAGTAGTCCAATTGGCTCACCGTGTAGGCGTTCGCCACATGATCATACCGGACGGTCTCGTCATACACAAGGTTCGCCGGTGTGGTGCCGGTCGGACGGACGCTGAAGACGACCGTCACGTTCCCCGACGGGTCCATCGCCACCCGAGGGCTGTCGGCGACGGAGGTCGTCCCGTCGACGTCCAGCTCCCCGATCCATCCGGTGCCGGCCACGTAGCGGTTGAGGAAGACGTTCGAGGTGCCGGTCGAATCGTACATCGACCAGACGACGCTGAGGTTGCCGTTGCTCGCCGCCGCGTCGGGAGGCTGCGTCGTCGCGCTGTAGGTGCTCGCCTCGATCCGAGCGGCGACCGCCCATCCGGCGGTGTGATCGTAGAGCTTCGCCCAGACGTGGTACCCGCCGGAGTATTCGAGCCAGGCCACGACGCCGTTCCCTGCGGCGTCTAGGGCGACGGTGGGGTAGACCGCGTAGTTGGTGCTCGTCTGCAGCATCAGCGGCGCGAGCCACCCCGTCGAGGTGCTGAACCGGGCCGCGTAGACGTGATCGGTGCTTCCGTCGTACTCGTACCACGTGGCGATCGCGTTCCCGCTCCCGTCGACCGCGATCTCAGGGGAATAGGTGTTGTTGAGCGAGCTCTCGATGGCCTGGGCGGTGCCCCAGCCCGAGGTGGGGAGGTAGCGGTTCGCGAACATGGCGTAATGGTTCCCGTTCCAGACCTGCCAGACGGCGAAGGCGTCGCCGGCGCCGTTCATGGCGACGACGGGGGAATACGAGTAGTCGTACGGTTGATCGACGGCGACCGGCGTTTGCCAACCGACCCCCGAACGGTACAGCGCGGCGTAGACCGCGTAGCCGTGGATCTCGGCGAACGTGTAGTAGACCGCCATCGCGTCGCCCGTAGCGTCCATGGCAACGGCGCCGTGGACGGTGTAACCCATGTCGTTGGGGCTGTTCGAGACCATCTGGGGGACCTGCCAGTTCGTGCCCCCGTCGCCCCGTCCGTTCGGGAGGAAGTGGGTCGCCATGAGCACGTTCCGGGCGCCGCCCCGCTGCCAGACGATCATCCCGGTCCCGTCGGCCGAGAGAGCGACCCCAGCGAGGTTGGCGCTGGACACCGTTTGGGATTCGAGCGGGACCGGGGTCTGCCATCCGAGGTCCGGGGAGGCTCCCGAAGGAGTCGACCCCGGTGCCGCCATCAAGGTGGGCAACGGTCCCGGACCTTGGGTGGAAGCGGACGGACTCGAACCTCCCGAGAACAGCGCGATCCCACTCAAGACCGTCGCGACCGCCACGAGCACCGCGAACCCCATCCCCGTCATGCCGCTCCGCCCCGATTTTCGGAGCAGG
>DASYZN010000247.1:0-3203 GCA_035946105.1 Thermoplasmata archaeon
GAGGGCCCGCAATTCCCGGAAGGCGGCCATCCCGCCTCCGATCGCCACGGTGCCGAGTCCCGCGGCCAGGTACGCCGCCTGCACGCCGGCGGTCGCCGTCAGCAGGCCGCCCGCGTACTGGCCCGTCGGGATGAGGGCGTAGCTGCCGACCTCGTCGGCGGCGAGCACCCGGCCGAGGAGCTCGTTCGGCACGGTCGCCTGGATCGTCGCGAGGAAGACGGTGGAGCCCATCCCGGGGAAGAGCCCGAAGAGGAACATCAGCGGGACGCTCAGGAGGACGGACCTCGAGAGGGCGAGCGAGAAGATCGCGACGCCCTGCAGGACCGTCAGCACGATGAGGAACCGTCCCGCCCGCTCCTCGAACCGGATCCTTCCCGCGAGGATCGTCCCGAGGCCCGAGCCCGCGGTGGCGCCCGTGGTCATCGCCCCGAGGAGGATCGCCTCCCCGACGCCGAGCCAGTCGCGGACGTAGAGGCCGAGCTCGACGAACGCGAGCGCCGAGAGGAAGTTGATGAGGAGCGAGGCGACCGTGACCTGGAGGAGCGCGCGATTCCGCCAGAGGTAGCGGTAGCCCCCCGAGAGGTCGGCGGAGAAGCGGGTCGTTCTTCGGGCCTTCACGATGGGTCGGGGGAGCCCGAAGGCGGCGATCGCCACCCCCGTGACGGCAAAGAGACCCAACGGGACGGCGACGGCCGCCCCCTCCGATGCCCAGGTGATGAGACCGGTCGCGAGGAGCGAGCCCGCGACGCTCGCCCCCGTCGCGATCCCGTAGATGAGGCCGTTCGCCCGGCCCAGGTCGGCCGTGGAAAGTAGGGTCGGGATCGCCGCATTGAACGCTGGACGGAAGAGGGTCGCCGAGGTCGTCACCGCGGCCCAGAGCGGGAAGGCGATCACCATCCAGAGAGGGAGGTAGAAGCCGCTCGGCCCTGGGAAGGCGATCCGGGTGCCGGGAAGCATCAGGAGGTCGACAGCGAGCAGCGCCGTCCCGAGGAGGGCCGTCAGGTTGGTGATCTGCATCAAACGTCGGCGGTCGAACCGGTCGGCGATCGCCCCCGAGACCACGGCCGCGGCGAGCGTCGGCACGGTGGCGGAGAGGCCCAGCAGGGCGAGGGCGAGGGCCGAGAACGGCACCATCTCGCCCGAACCGCTCGGGTAGGCGACCGCGGTGGCCCAGACGAGGATGACGACGAGGGTCGACGGGGCGGCGAAGGAGAACGCCCCGGCCAGGAGGTACGGACGGAACCCGCCGTGGCCCAGGAGTTCTCGGTAGCCGGTCACGCTCCGGGCCTCGAAGGGAGAGCGACCGAGGCATCGTCCATAAGACTATCGTGAGCGCTGGGCCCCTCGGGGGATGGCGGCTCGGCTCCCGAGGCCGCCCCCCAGGTACGGTCCCACCGATGCGGCTCCTCCACCAGGACCCGACGACCGGCCTCCTCAGGCTCCGCCTCGAGACGCCGAGCGACCTCTGGCGGATCGCCCGGCTCGCCCACCCGGGGGAGCGGGTCGGGGCGTCGACGACCCGCCGGGACCCCGACGCCCCCGAGGACACCCCGGCGGCCCAACGGGAGCGTCGTCGGGTCTTCC
The DNA here is from genome assembly GCA_035946105.1 of Thermoplasmata archaeon. GTDB lineage: Archaea > Thermoplasmatota > Thermoplasmata > Lutacidiplasmatales > UBA184 > Lutacidiplasma. The sequence continues at coordinate 1,585 of DASYZN010000247.1, forward strand.
TCACCGTGCTGGCGGAACAGGTCGAGTTCCACGGGTTCACCCGGAGGGTCCGGATCACCGGACCGATCGTCGAGGGGCCGTTCGACCTCGGCCGGCACCACACCCTTGATCTCGGGGTCGGCGACGAGCTCGCGCTCCAGAAGGAGCAGCTCTCGGGCGCGGAGCGCGCCCTCCTGGAGGAGGGCCTCCACGGCACGGGGGAGCCGGCCGTGTTGATCGCTTCGGTCGACTGGGGGGAGTCGTCCCTGGTCCGGCTCCGCGGCCGCGCCGTGGAGCCGGTCGCCGACCTGAGACGGACCCTCGCGGGGAAGCAGTACGACGGGAGCCAGGGGGAGAAGGACCGCAAGACCTACCTGTCGGAGATCGTCGAGCTGATCGTCGCCGAGGCCCCCAAGGTCGAGACGGTCGTCGTCTCGGGACCCGGGTTCCTCAAGGAGTCGGTCGCCAAGCGCCTCGCCGAGACGGCGCCCGAGTGGAAGGCGAAGGTGCGGGTCTTCGCGAGCTCGGAGTCCGGGCGGGCCGGCGTCGACGAGCTCCTGCGGAGCGGCCGGGCGACCGAGGCGCTGCGGGGGATCGTGGCGGCCGAGGAGGCCGACCTCGTCGAGCGGCTCATCCAGGCGCTCGGGGGTCGGACCGCCGCGGTCGGCCCGGTCGAGGTCGGGCGGGCGGCGGACGCGGGGGCGGTCGAGACCCTCCTGGTCTCCGAGTCGCTCCTCACCGACGCGAAGGCCGTCGCGGCGATGGATGCGGCCCGGGCCGGCCGCGCCCGCCTCTTCGTGGTCCGAGACGAATCCGAGGCGGGACGTCGGCTCGCCGGCCTCGGCCGGATCGGGGCGCTCCTGCGCTACGTCTGGGATCCCTCGACCGCCGCGGGATAGGTCCCCGGGGCCGCCCTACGGGATCGACTGGATCGCCTCGCGCAGCTCCTCGAACCGGCGCTTCAGGTCCTTGAGGGCATAGCGGAGCGCTTCCCGGGAGCTCAGGCTCCCGTCCGTCTCGAACGTGAGGAAGAACTTCGACTCGTCCGGTTCCACCTTGACCGATCCGTGCTCGCAGGCCTTCTCGCACGCCCAGCAGAGGATGCACTTCGTCTCGTCCGTGACCGTGAGCTTCCCGGAGGCGAAGTCGAGGATGTCGACGGGGCAGGACTGGCCGACGCGCTTCAGGCACGCGTCGGAGCAGCCGCTCTTGCGGGCGATCTTGATGTGGGGACGCGGGGAGACTCCGACGGCCTGGGCGACCTGCCACTTCGCATGCTCGCGGGCTGTGCCGACGACCGCCGTCGCGTAGGCGAGGAGCGCCTGCCGGGCCCCCAATCGGACGATCGGGACGTCCGGTTCCAGGATGGCGAGCGAATCGTCGCCGAGCGGGGTGATGTCCCTCGCGTAGACGGTGCAGGGGCCCTTCTTGTCGATGGAGTACATCGCCTGGCAGTGCGCGCACCCCGCGCCCCCGCAGGTGCACTCCGACTTGCGCCGGAACTGCCCCAGGTCCGTCGGGATCGGCAGGAGCCCGAGACGGAGGGCGACGGCCTCGTCGAACATGCTGGTCGACGAATCGTAGTCCTTCCCGCTCGTCTCGTCGCGGATCGGCCCGAGGTGGAACTCGACGTCCTCGAT
>DASYZN010000248.1:0-12030 GCA_035946105.1 Thermoplasmata archaeon
GCCGCTCGCGAGCACCTCCTCGAGGTCCTCGTAGGTCGGCCGTTCGGTCCGGTAGAACAGGCCGATGGGGATCTTGTCGCCCCATTCGAGCGATCTCTGGTAGGCGGCGATCAGGTTCGTCGGATCGTGCCCCGACGTTTCGAGCTTGTAGACGCGCTGCCGGAAGTAGTCGAACGTGTTGATCTTGTTGTACGTCACACAGGGGGAGAGGGCGTCGACGAAGGCGAACCCCTTGTGTCGGATGCCGTTCTGGACGAGGTCCGCCATGTGCTTCACGTCGCCGGAGAAGCCCCGGGCCACGTAGGTCGCGCCGGCGGCGAGCGCGAGGGCGATCGGGTCGATCGGGTTCTCGATCACCCCGGCCGGGGTCGACTTCGTCTTCTGGCCCATCATCGACGTCGGGCTCGCCTGGCCGGTGGTGAGGCCGTAGATCTGGTTGTCCATGGTGACGTAGGTCATGTCGACGTTGCGGCGCATGGTGTGGACGAAGTGGCCGCAGCCGATCCCGAAGCCGTCGCCGTCGCCCCCCGTCGCGATCACCGTGAGGCCGTGGTTCGCCCAGCGGATCCCCTCGGCGACGGGCAGCGATCGACCGTGGATCCCGTGGAATCCGTAGCTCGAGAGGAAGTGCGGGAGGTTCGAGGAGCAGCCGATCCCCGAGACGATCACGACGTCGTGGGAGGGGATCTGGAGCTTCTTCACCGCCATCTCGATGGCGGCGACCACGCTGAAGTCCCCGCAGCCGGGGCACCACGTCGGCTTGGTGTCGGACTTCGTCACCATCGGGAGGGCGGGGCCCGTCGTCGTCGGGGCGGGGACGCTCGTGCTACCGGCCATGGGAAACGACCTCCATCGCCTTCGCCACGATCTCCATCGGATAGAACGGTTCCCCGTCGTATTTGAGGAGCCGGTCGGCGATCTCGATCCCGGTTTCGGCCCTCAGGAGCCGTCCGAGCTGCCCCGCATAGTTCGCCTCCACGAGGATCGGTCGAGGGGCCGAGCGAAGCGCTTCGGCCGCCGCGGCCCGATGGATCGGGAAGACCGTCGGGAAGTGGATCAGCCGGGTCGCCATCCCCCGGACCTTGAGGAGCGCCATGGCGTCGCGGACGGCGCCGACCGTGGAACCCCAGGCTACGAAGGTGACCGCCGGGGCCGCGTCGCCCTCCACGATCGGCGGGTCGGTGTTCGCTTCCAGCCCCACGAGCTTGCGCATCCGCTTGTCCATCATCTTCGTGCGTTCGGCGACCCAGAGCGGGACCCCGGACTTGATGTCGGAGATCAGGTGGCCCTTCTCGTCGTGCTCGTCGGAGCCCGCGATGAACTGGAGACCGGGCTGGCCGGGGATCGCCCTCGGCGAGACGCCGCTCTCCGTGTAGCGGTACCGCAGGTAGTCGTGTCCGTTCGGTTCGACCTGGACGAGCGAGGGGACGTCGACGTCGAAGGAGATCTCGTCGCGGTCGACCGTCGCGAAGTCCTCCGAGAGGTGGAGGTCGCTCGCGACGAGCACCGCGGTCTGCCAGGCCTCGGCCAGCTGGAAGGCCCGCACGGTGAGCCGGTAGGCGTCCACCGGGTTCGTCGGGGCGAGTATCGCCCTCGGGAAGTCGCCCTGCCCCGCGCCGATCATCAGGTTGAGGTCCCCCTGTTCGGTCTTCGTCGGGAGCCCGGTCGACGGTCCGGAGCGCTGGGACTCGACGACGACCACCGGGGTCTCCGTCATGCCGGCCATCCCGAGCGCCTCGACCATGAGGGAGAAGCCTCCCCCGCTCGTCGCCGTCATCGCGCGGACCCCACCGAACGAGGCCCCGATCGCCATGTGGATCGCCGCGAGCTCGTCCTCGGCCTGCTTCACGACGACCCCGATCGCCTGGGAGTGGGCCGCCATCCAGTGCATGATCGACGACGCGGGGGTCATCGGATACTGGGCGAGGAACTTGCATCCCGCCGCCGCGGCTCCGAGGGCGATCGCCTGGTTCCCCGTCATCAGGAGCTTCGGGGGCCCCGAGGGGGCGAGGACGTGTCCGTTCGGCGGGGCCTGTTGACGCGCGTGTTCGTAGCCGTCGGTCGCCGCGCCGAGGTTCCAGTCGACGACGTCCCCCTTCTTCTTGCCGAACGATTCCGCGAGGGTCTGCTTGACGAGATCGAGCGGGACGCCGGCAAGGTAGGCGGTGGCGCCGAGTCCGGCCGCGTTCTGGAGGATCGACTGGTTCGTGTACTTGCGCGCGATGGCGAGCGTCGGCACCGTGAGGGCGGTCGCGCCGACGGGGAGCCGGTCCGACGGGATCGTGAACTTCTCCGGATCGTAGACGATCGTCCCGCCCTGGGCGAGTCCCGGCAGATGGATGTCGGCCGTCTGCAGGTCGAGGGCGTAAAGGACGTCGCAGGCGTCCCCCTGAGAATAGACCCGCTTGGGGGAGACCCGCGCCTGGAACCAGACGTGACCGCCCCGGATCACCGACTGGTAGGCGTTGTGGCCGAAGACGTGCAGCCCCATCCGGGAGAAGCCGTGGGCGAGGGTCTCGCCGACGGAGGCGATGCCGTCCCCCGCCTGGCCGCCGACGCGCACCGAGATTTCGGCCAAACGCTCCCCTCCTCGCCCTTTGACGGAAGTTCTCTATTAATCGGTTCGCCCCCGACGGCGGCCCCGCGGCCGGTCGCGCCGCATCTTGCGGGGGCGCGGGCGAACCCCGCCGAAGTTCGACCTACTAAGCTTCAAGTAACGGGCCTCCGTCCCCCGAGGCAGCGTAACATGCCTCCCGGCAGGGCCTACACGAGCACCCCGATGCCCGAATCCGGCGCCGGTCCGGACGGCGCCCAGCTCGCCGACCGGATCGTCACCGAACTCGACCTCCTCGCCCGGAACGTCGACATCCTCCTCCGCCTATCGACGAACACGCCGATGGGGATCATCCGCCTCTCGGAAGCCATGCAGCTCCCGATCCACAAGGTGCGCTACTCGCTGCACCTCTTGGAACGGGAGGGAGTGATACAACCGTCGGCGAGCGGCGCCGTGGTGACCGACCGCGCGAAGGAGTTCTGGACGACCCTCGATCAGTCCCTCGACCGGATGACCGAATCGATCCAGCTCCTGAAGGAGCGCGCCGCCGAGCACCGGACCCGTCCGTCGAGCCGGAAAGGCTATTAGCCAAGGCTCCGCTCGGCGCGTTCGGTGCCGCCGTAGCTCAGCGGCAGAGCGATCGGCTGTTAACCGAAAGGTCAGCGGTTCGAAGGTGCGGAAGGACCTCGTTCCGCCCCGGAACTCCGCTCGGCGGCGCCTCCGACCGCCTATGCCCCATGTGGGCCCGTAGCTCAGTCCGGCCAAGAGCGTCCGGCTCATAACCGGTTGGTCGACGGTTCAAATCCGTCCGGGCCCACCTCGCCGGAACCATCGCTTGGGCCCGCGCCGGATCTCGCGTCCGTGGATCCGGGCTTGCCGATGGTCCGCCGATCGACCCACGATCCCGTCGGCGCGGCCCAAGCGAGCGCGACCAATCCCGCGGCCGCCGGGACGACGAGGAGGTAGAGCGCGAGATCGGTGTAGGTCTGGGAGAGCAGGGCCGGTGCGAGGGTCCGTGCCGGGTTCAGCGAGCTCCCCGTCCATGGGCCGATCACGTACGTCGAGAGACCGACCGCGATCGGAGGCAGGTAGGTCCGCCATCGCGCTCGACCCTCGCCCAGGTCGGAGAGGTAGAACACCGTCGCGACGAGGAGCGCCGTGAAGGCGGCCTCCCCCGCCGCGGCGAGTGGGAGGGGGACCCCGGTGGGGACCGTCGCCCCCAGGTGGTGCCCGTCGCCGAGCCACCCGAGGACGATCGCGCTGCCGGCCAGGGCTCCGGAGCATTGGGCGATCCAGAACCCCGGGGCGAGACGCCAGGGGAAGCGACCGCTCCCGGCCAGGGCGAACGTCACGGCGGGGTTGAGATGAGCCCCCGAGATGCGGAGGAAGAGGGCCATGGGGAGCCACACCGCGAGAAACCATGCGACGGCGAGGGAGAGGATGGGGAGTCCCCCGAGGCGGCTCCCCCCGACGATGGCGCCGGTGCCGATACCCACCAGGAGGCCGGTGCCGACGAACTCGGCGACCGCGCGTCGAAGCTCCGCGGCGATCGCCAGAACCCGCACCGACCGTGTCGCTACGGGATCGGAGGGGATCCCGTTAGTTCGGCCCGGAGCGCCCGGATCCGCTCGACGATCTCATCCCGGATCCGCCGGAACCCATCCTCCCCAAGGCCGGCCGGGTCCGGGAGCGCCCAATCCCGGACCTGACCGACCGCGAGGTACGCCGGACAGCTCGCCCGGTCGAGGCAGCCCATCGTGATGCATTCGGAGGCCGCCCGGTAGGTCTCGGGCGTGAGCCGACGCGGGGGGTGCGTCGGGAGGGGGATTCCGATCTCCTGCAGCATCGGCCCTGTCCGGGGGTTCGGCCGCGCCGCCGGTTCCGTCCCGGCGGATTCGGCCACCCAGCCGGTCGGGGGATCGGCGTTGAAGATCGCCTCCGCCATCAGCGATCGGCCGGCGTTCTCCACGCAGACGAAGAGCACCCGTCGAGGTCCCATGCGCCGTCACCTCCGGGGCCGGTTGGCCCGGATGTCGGCGGCGACGACCGCGGATGCGCCCGGATCCGTCCGATCCGACGGGGCCGACCCGCGCACCTCGATGGTCACGGGGGAGAATCCCGCCCGCACCAGGATCCGGCGGAGGGTGCGGGGGGTGACGGCTCCCGAGGAACAGGAGGACCAGAGGGCGAGGTCGGCCCGGTCGCGCGGGGCCACCGCCCGGAGCGCCACCAGGTCGGAGACGGCGAGGTGGCCGCCCGGCCGAAGGACCCGGAACGCCTCCCGGTACGCCGCCGCCTTGTCGGGCACGAGGTTGAGGACGCAGTTCGAGAGGACCACGTCGACCGACCGATCGGGCACGGGGAGGTGTTCGATCTCCCCCAGGCGGAATTCCACGTTCGGGAAGCGCCCGGAACGGGCGTTCGACCGGGCGCGCGCGATCATCGCCGGGGTCATGTCGACGCCGATGACCCGCCCCGTCCGCCCGACGCGGTCCGCCGCCCGGAAGCAATCGCCGCCGGCCCCGCTCCCGAGATCGAGCACGACCTGGCCCCGCCGAAGCTCGAGCAGCGCGGTCGGATCGCCGCATCCCAATCCGAGATCCGAGCCTCGGGGGGGGGAGCGGCGATCCTTCCTGGGCAAGGTGGCGGCGATATGGATCAGCGGGGGACTGCAGCACGGGCTCCCGGCCTCGGTTCCGGAGCAGCACGCCCCACCCCGAGCGATTGCCCCGTACCGGAGCCCCACCTCCTCGCGGATCCGGTCGGCCCGGGCGGGAAGACCGCCGCCCGGACTCATGGGATCAGCCCCCCGAGCGGACGTTGGAGCCGGTAGTAGGTCCACTTGCCCGTGCGTCGCGCCGCGACGAGTCCGGCCGTTCGGAGGATGCCCATGTGGTGGCTCACCGTGGCGTGGCTGAGACCGGTCGCGGCCTGGATCTCGCACGCGCAGAGCTCGCCGCGGCGCTTCAGGAGCGCGACCGCGAGCAACCGCTGTTCGTCGGCCAGGGATTTCACCCGCCGCAGTGCATCGGGGAACGCCCCGGTCGCGAGGATCTTGTGGGCCAGCGTTCGGTACTCCGGCACACAGCAAGCCGCCTCCTCCCCCGTCAGGCGTTCCAGGCGCGCGCCCAATCGCCGCTCGGACAGGCTCGTTCGAGTCATGTCGATGGGTATCAACACGAATATATGTAGATGTTCATCGACATGACCGCCTTCCTGCCCAGGGGGAGGCTACGCGCTCGGTCCCGGCAACTCGACTTCGGCCCCCTCGGCGCGGCCGCGGACGGCGATCCACCGGTCGGCGGGCCCTCCGTTAAATCCCCCCGAAGGTCGAGGCGGTCGGTGCCGGGACCTCCGGCGCCGATCGCGTCGATGAACACCCAACTGCTCTCCACGACGGTCCGACGGACCCTCTTCCTCGGCTGGCGCTACCTCGCCATCGGCTCCGTCATCTCGGTCCTGCTCGCCTTCGTGCTCCTGTTCGGACCGCACGGCCGCTCCGTCTTCGCCCAGACCTATCCCTTGGAGATCCCGATCTTCGCGGTGACGGCCTCCATCGGGGGCCTGATGACCTATGCGTCCGATCGGACGAAGGGCGTCTTCGAGTACCTCATCGCCTACGGGGTCCGCCCCCGCAGCTTGTTCGTGAACGGCCTGCTCTCGACGGCGGCCCTCGTCGGCGTGTTCCTCGCTCTCTCCCTCGCGATCCTCTTCGGGGCCGCCCTAGCCGCCGGCGTCTCCCTCTCCGAGACCTTGCTGAAGAACCTCGCGCTCTACAGCCTGCCCATGAGCCTCGCGGGGGCGCTCTTCACCGCGATCGTCGGCATGATCTGGGCCTCGCTCTCGACCCCGCGGGCCGGGATGAACAGTCCCGTGGGCCTCGCCCCCATGGTCGGCATCGCGCCCACGGTCTTCGTTCTCATCGCCGCCGAGGCGGCCCCTCCGGACGAATTCTACTACGTGACCGTTCTTTCGGCGACCGTGATCGGCCTCGCGGTCATCGGACTCGTAGCGGTCTCCGCCCGCCTCATGGGGCGCGAGCGGTTCCTCTCCCCCCTCTAGGAGATCCGGATCGGTGGCGCTCGCGGATCGGAGGCCGGAGGGAGCGTTGCCGAACCCCGTCGGAACGCACCGGATCGAGCTGAAGAACGTCACGGCTGGCTACCACGGCCACCCCGTGCTCCAGTCGCTCTCCTTCGTCATCAACCGCCCGGCGATCTACGTCGTCCTCGGACCGAACGGGGCGGGGAAGACGACCCTCTTCCGGACCATTGCCGGCATCCTCGAACCGTCCTCGGGGACGGTCGAGATCGACGGGATCGATGGCGGGGACTCTTCGGCCCGCACCCGCCTGCAGTTCCTCTCCCACATCGACGGCATCCCGGACGGGCTTCGGGTCGAAGAGGCCCTGAGCTTTTATGCCGCCGTCGAGGGGGCGTCGACAGCGGACGTCGACCGCGTCATCGGGCTCCTCGGCCTCACCGAGCTCCGGGGGCGGTACTTCTCCGAACTGAGCCAGGGCCAGAAGAAGCGGGTCTCGATCGGGCGCGTCTTCCTGAAGGAGCGCAGCATCTACCTCCTCGACGAGCCGACGACCAACCTCGATCCGAAGCTCTCGCGGGAGATCCGCGACCTCGTGCTCGCGCGCAGCCGGGACGATCTGGTCCTCTACTCCTCGCACAACCTCTTCGAGGCGAAGGAGATCGGGGAGTACGTCCTCTCCCTTCGGGAGGGCCGCCTCGCCTACTTCGGGCGGCTCCGGGACCTCAGGCCCACGAAGTACGTGATCGGCATCCGGGCCGAAGGGGCCGAGGGCGTGCTCGCCGCCTCCTCGAAGCAGGGGGAGTACTACCGGCTCGAACTCGCCGGACCCGAAGAGGTCCCGAAGCTGATCGCCGAACTGGTGGCGAAGGGGATCCAGATCCGCGAAGTGAAGGAGATGGGAAATCCCCTCGAGGACCTCTTCGGCTGAGCCGGGAGGCGCGCCGTCCCCGAGCCGAGTCCGGTCAGGCGAGGGGCCGGAGCGCCCGTCGCACCAGGGTGAGCGCGATGCCGATGAGGACGGCGCTCCACCCGACGAGGCCGAGCAGGTAGACCGAGGGAGGGTACGGGTAGGCGGCCGAGCCGAAGAGGGTCTCCCGAAGGACGTTCACGGTGAGAGAGACCGGGTTGTACTGCGAGATGCTCTGGAGCCAGGGAGGCATCGCGCCCCACGGGTAGAGGGCGTCCGAGGTGAGCAGTACGGGCAGGTTGAGCAGGTTGACCGCGGCGAAGTAGGTCTGGGGGACGTCGATCAGGATCCCGATCGTGAGGAAGAGCGTCGCGAACATGAGGGTCAGGAGGACGATGGAGAGCACGATCTCCCCGATCCCGACCGCATCGAGGGGGGCGATCACCTCGAGCCCGCTCAGCCCGGGGATATGGCGGAAGAGGAGGGCGAGGCCGAGCACGAAGAGGGCGAGGCCGATCGGCATCGCCGCCCCCGCGACGAGGCGGGAACCAAAGACGGCGGCCGAGGGCGCCGGGGTCCCCCGCGTCCGCTTGAAGATGCCGAACAGCTTGTCGAAGATCAGGTTCGCCCCGAGGAAGAGGGTCGCGGAGAGCCCCACGAAGCCGACCATCCCCGCGGCGAAGTAGGAGTAGTAGTCGGGCGCCCCCCGGAAGTAGGCGACGAGGATCCCGTGGACGACCTGCGGGGAGGTCCCCGAGGGGACGTACTGCGTCGGGTTGACGTTGAACCCCTGGCCGAAGAGCAGGAGGTAAAGGAGCGGCAGCAGGAGGGAGGTGAACACCGCCTGGGGGTTCCTCCCGATCTTGAGGAACTCGCGGCGGGTGAGGGCGAGGAACTCGCGGATCAACGGCCCCGCCCCCGCAGGCCCTGCTGGACCCTCTGCAGCATGACGGCGCGGTCCGTGGCGGTCGGCCCTTCCTCTTCCCGGAACTCCCGGCCCGTGAACTCCAGGAAGACCTCGTCGAGGCTCGGACGCTTGACGCGGACCCCGTTCACCCCGACGCCCGCCTTCGCGATCGCCTCGACGGCGGACGGGACGAACGTCTCCCCGCGGAGGCATTTCACCCGGTAGGTTCCGTCCTGTTTCGATACCGAGGCCACTCCAGGCAGGGCCCGCACGACGTCGGTCAGGTCGGGGCCGCCGCTCCCCACCGCCAGGGTCACGATGTCCCCGCCGAGGCGGTCCTTGAGCTCGCTCGGGGTGCCCGTCGCGACGATCTTGCCGTGGTCGATGATCGCGATCCGTTCGCAGAGGCTGTCCGCCTCGTCGAGGTAGTGGGTCGTCACGAACACGGTCGTGCCGCTCTCCTCCCTAAGCTTCTGGATGAACCCCCAGAACCCGGCCCGTCCCTGCGGATCGAGTCCCAGGGTCGGTTCGTCGAGGAACAGGACGCGGGGGGCATGGACCAGCCCGACGGCGAGTTCGAGGCGCCGCCGCATCCCGCCGGAGTAGGTCTTGGCGTACCGATCCGCCGAATCGCCGAGGTGCATCTTCTCGAGGAGCGCCTCCGCGCGTCGACGCCCTTCGGCGCGCGACATCCCGTATGTCCCGGCGGCGATCTCGAGGTTCTCGCGACCGGTGAGGTCGCCGTCGGCGGTCGACTCCTGGAAGATCACTCCGATCCGACGCTTCACCTCCTCGGGGAAGCGGCTCACCTCGAGGCCATCGACCACCGCGCGGCCCGAGGTCGGCCTCAACCCCGCGGAGAGCATCGAGACGCTGGTGGTCTTTCCGGCGCCGTTCGGTCCGAGGAAACCGAAGATCTCCCCCGGCTTCACATGGAACGAGACGCCATCGACGGCCCGGACCGTCCCGTTGTAGACCTTGACGAGCTCCTCGGCGTCGATCGATCCCGGTTCCGCCATCGTCCGGCCCTCAGTCGTTGATCCGGCGGAGGCGCTCGGCGGCCCGCTCGACCTCGCCCCGGATCGGGTCGGGGAACTTGGGGGTACTGCGTTTCAGGTCCTCGAGGAACGAGGTGAGTCCGGCGATCTCCTGGAGGGCGTCTTCCGGGGTCCTTGGGGAGTTCCACCGGATCCCCCAATCGACCGTCGGGAGGGCGAGGAGTTCGTACCGTCCGTCGTCGAGCTTCTTGACGGAGCCTTCCTTCACCATCTCTTCGAGCAGCGGGTAGACCGAACCGGGCGAGGGCCTCCACCATCCGTGGGTCATCGTCTCCATGTCGTTCATGATCTCGGCGCCATTACGAGGGCCCCGCCGAAGGATCGCCTGGACGAAGTTCCGCAGCCCGCGGCGCTGCTTCATCCCCCACATGGCTCGATTAACCGATATCGGTATTTCGATATAACGCTTTCTGCCGGCTCGTCCGTCGAGCGGATCGGACGGGAGCCATTCCGTCGCTGTTCGACTCTGGCCGGCGGAACGATCCGACCCGGGAGGTCGTGCCTACCCTCCTGGCTCCGCCCCGAACCACCGGAAGGGTCCGGATCCGGCGGACGACCGAACGGATCGCGAGGTCACATCTTCTTTTCGAAGTCGAGGACCGTGGCGAACAGGGCCGAGTAGAGGTGGTTCACGCCGGGGCTGAGTTCGAGCTGCCAGACGTCCCGGATCGCGAGGATCTTGTGGCGGACCTTGCCGACGCTCTGTCCGGCCCCATCGAGGATCTCGTACTTCCGTCGGATGATGTTTCCCTTCGTCGAAAGGTAGACCGGGCCGTCCGGCGCGATCCATTGGGCCTTCAATCCGCCGATCAGGCTTCGCTTCATGCGAACCGTCCCCACGAGGCGGTTCGCCACCGGGTCGACGACCTGGAAGTCCGCCTGGTTGCCCCCGGATCCCTTGCGGATCTCCAGGGCGAGCTGTCCGTCGGGAGACTTCACCGTATAGGTGTACTGGAGGCTCCTCTGGACGAACCGACCGAGGTAGTCCCCGGCGACCTGGCTCACCGCGCTCCCGATGAGCTGCCCCTTGACGTTCTGGCCCGAATCGAGGCCGACCAGGCAGAGCACCTGCTGGTTCGCGTCCATCACGTCGTAGTTCTTGCCGAACGAGAGGATCCGCATCTTCATCAGCAGCGTTCCCTGGGCCGATAGGCGCTGAACGATCGACTGGGCGATGGGATTCATGCTCGCGGCCATATCCCGTGGTAGGATTGGGGCCGCTTGACCTCTTCGAACGCCTTCCTCGGGTCCTCGTGGGTCCAACGGTACGGCCCGGCGGGCCGGGAGAGAGTCCATATCCACTCACCCGATCCCCTCCACGACGAGGGGCCGATGACGTTGGACCGGCGCCCGACAACCTTGGGGGGCCCGGATCCGTTGAGCCAGGAACTCGGGCGGCGAGGGCCTATGGCGGGGGTTCGCCGGAACGGCGGCGAGCCGGTCGTTCGGCGCGGATCCTCGCGAGGCTCGGTCGGTCCTGGGATCGGCGGTCCGACGGACACCCGATTCGAGCATCGCCCCCTGGGGGGGCGGCGCCCTCGCGTGCCCGGATCGATCGGTCCGGTCCGCCACAGGGCCCGGGCCGTCCCGTACTGAGGGCCACGTTCCCGACGATGCCGGTCCACGCGCACGGAGAGGGGGAGGCGGAGGCGAGGGTCCTCCTCGGCCTGCGCCTCGCGGTCGAGATATCGTTCGTGATCCTGGCGCTCGAGGCGACCGGGGCCTACCTATCCCATTCGCTCTCCCTGACGGTCGACGCGGTCCACAACGTGCCCGACCTGCTCGCCTTCGGTCTCTCGTGGGCCGCTCTCCGAGCCGCCTCGGGGGGGGCCACCTCCAGCTTCACGTTCGGAGCCCACCGGTTCGAGACCTTGGCGGCGCTCGGGAACGCGTCCCTGGTCGCCCTCACCGGGGCGGTCTTCGGGTACGAGGCGCTCTCCGACCTCTCCCGGGGCGCTTCGTTCGCCGGGACAGTCGATCCGCTCTGGCTGCTGGCGGTCGCCGCGCCGACCCTGTTGCTGCGGTCGGTGAACCTCTCAATCCTTCGACGCAACCCGTCGAAGGTCCGCGACCTCAATCTCTCCGGGGTGATCGTCCATCTCGCGAGCGACCTCGCGATCACCGCGGCGCTCCTGGCCTCGGGCGCCGTCCTCCTCCTGCGCCCGTCCTACGCCTGGATCGACCCGGGAGCGGCCCTCGCCATCGCGGCGATCCTCGTCTACGAGTCGGTCCCGCTCTTCCGGGCCGGGATCGACGTCCTCACCGATCGGACGCCCCGAAACCTCTCCGTGGCGGAGATCGAACGGGCCGCGCTCGCGGTGCCCGGGGTCCGGGGGATCCACGACGTCCACGTCTGGGCGGTCTGCAGTTCGCTCATCTGCCTGACCGCCCACCTCGCCGTCGAAGAGGGGTCCCTGCGCGGGGCGCTTGAGGTGGTCGCCCAGGTCCGGGCTCGCATGGAGGAGCGGTTCGGGATCCTCCATTCGACCTTCGAGGTGGAGGACATCGCCACCGCCGGCGCCCCGTCCTGACGGTTCGCCCTGCGGCGCCCGCTCCTAGG
>DASYZN010000249.1:0-4972 GCA_035946105.1 Thermoplasmata archaeon
CGAAGATCCCCGAGGGCCGCACGCCGATGCAGCGGCTCGCCCGCTACCTCGCCCGGTCGAGCCCGAGGATCGCGACCCTCCTGCTCGCCCACCCCGAGGCTCTGCGGTACCGGGCCCGGGTAGGGCCGGCCGCCTCCCCGACCGTGTTCGATCTCGCAATGATCGCCCCGTCGACCGGGTTCCCCCGCCTCGGCCGCGGCGAGCCCGGGTTCGGCGTATTGGCCCGCCTATCGCCGGACGTGCCGACGGTCGCGGACCTCGACGCGTTCGGCCAGGAGATCCGCGGCGTCGAGTCGAAGCTCCCGGCGCGGGTCGTCCGGGCGATCCTGTTGCGCGGGCAGTCCCAGCCGCTCCCGGAATCGGTCTACGACTACGCCGTCGGGCACCCCGTCGAGCTCAAGGGGGGGACCGTCGCCCTCGAGATCGTGAGCGAGCGCTCGGACGGCACCTACGACCTCGTCCCGCACGTCCTCGGCGTCCCCTAGGGCGACCCGTCGAACTTAGGAGGTTCGAGAGGGCGGGGTCGGTTCGTGGCGGGTCGGGCCTACCGGGGCTACCGGGTCTACGCCTACATCGCGCTCGCCCGACTGTTCCACGCCCTCGACCTCGATCTCGACCAGCCCGATCTCCTCGACCAGGCCCCCGCGCGCATCGCGGCCCCCGCGGAACGGGTCACGAAGGAGGAGATCCTCCACGCGATCCGGTCGAACTCCCACATGACGGACAAGGTGCTCGGCTACCTCGTCCGGCAGGGGTTCGCCACGGCGCAGCGCGACGAGCGGGGCTACGATCTTCGGATCACCCTGCCCGGGGTCGTCCACCTGAAGCGCTACTACGCGCTCTACCGGGAGATGTACGCCCGCGAGCTCGACGGGCACTACCGGTACGTCGGGGCGCCGGGCTGGCTTCGGTAGCGAGCCGCCTCGCCGACGCGGCCCGTGGGCCGATTCAGTCCCGCCAGTGGACGCGGCACTTCGGGCAGTAGTCGCCGTCGAGCGGGGTGCCGCAGACGAAGCAGCCACTCGGTCCCTCCGGGAGCGCTTCGGATTCCGGCGTCGGCGCGGCTCGTGGAGCCGGCTTCGGCGGAGAGTCGATTCGGCGGGCCGGGGGCGCGTCGATCCGTTCCTCCGGGATTCCGACCCCGGGCCGCGGGATCGGCTCGGCCTCCGGACCGTTCTTGGGCCCCTCGGCGGATCCCACCGGTCCGGACCAACCCACGAGGGGCTCGGACGTCGATGGGCGGGCGGGTCCGCCGAGGGAGGCGCCTTCGATCGGGCCGGGTTCGTCCGAGGGCTCGGTGGGGCCCTTCGAGCGCCGCCGCCTCAGGAGCCCGAGGGCGAGGAGCGCGAGGGCGACGACGGCGATCCCGGCGACGAGGGCCCAGGAGGACCCCCCGAGCGATCCGGTCGTGCCGGCCGAGGAGGGAGCCGCTTCGACGGTGATCCGTTCCGTGATCCGGACCGAGCCCCCGCCGCTGTCGTTGATGACGAGGACGACGGTGTAGGTGCCCGCCGATCCGTAGGCGTGCTGCGGGGAGGGGCCGTTCCCGAGCAGGCCGTCGCCGAACTGCCAGGCGTAGTCGAACGGTCCTGTCCCGCCGGTCACCTCGGCCGAGAGGCCGTAGGGCGTTCCCGCCCTCGGCAGGTTCGAGGGATCGACGGCGGGGAACGTGGCCGACAGGGCGGGGTTCACCGTCAAGAGCGACGGGCCCGAGGTCACGGAGAACCCGTTCGAGTCGGTGACGGTCACCGTCACGCGGAACGATCCGGCCGTCCCGGGCCGGCAGGTCACGCTCGGACCGACCGCGGAGCATCCCGCGGGGAGCCCGCTCCAGGCGAACGTCAGCCCGCCGGAGCCCCCGGAGGCGTTCGCCGAGAGGGAGACGGAGCTGTTGGCATCGATCGCCGCCTGGGAGAGCTTCGGCGCTCCGACCGTGGGGTCGGCGACGACCAGCAGGACGACGCTCGTGGTCGAGCTCGCTCCCCCGTTCGAATCGGTGACCGTGAGCGTGACATCGTATCGGCCCGCGGCCGCGGCCCGGCAGGTGATCGTCGCCCCGTTGAGGGGCCCGCAGCTCAGCGCGGAGGGGACCTGGCTCCAGGCGAAGACGAGCCCCCCCGATCCGTTCGCGGTGATCGCGGCGGCCCACGTATACGATTGGCCGACGTCGACCGAGGGGTTGGAGGCGCCGAGCGCCTGGGCGCTTGGCAGGGCGAAGACCTCGAAGGCGATCGATCGGCTCGTGTTCGCCACCCCGTTCGAGTCGTTCACCGACACCTTGAGCTGGTAGAGCCCGGGCGCGGTGACGACGCAGCGGATCGTGGCGCCAGACGACCCGCAACCGAACGGGAGGCCGCTCCAGGCGTAGACGAACCCTCCGGAGCCTCCGGAGACGCTCGCGGTGAACGTGACCGACTGGCCGACGTCGGCGCTCGTCCGGTTCGCGCTCGGCAGGCCCGCCGAAGGGTCGGCGAAGACCGTGAAGGAACGGCTGGCCGTGGCGCTCGCCCCGTTCGAATCCGTCGCGGTCACGGTGATCGTGTAGTCACCGGGCGTCGTCGGAAGGCAGCGGAGGCTCCCCGTGGTCGGGGCGCTCGGGCACCCGGCCGGGAGTCCAGTCCAGGCGAAGGTGAACCCCCCGGAGCCCATCGAGGGGGTCGCCGTCAACTGGAGCGTCTGTCCGACGTCGACGCTGGAGGGGCTCGCGCTCGGGGCCGGTTCGGTCGGTGCGGCGTAGACGGTGAACGTCAGGGCCGCGGAGACGACGGAGAACCCGTTCGAATCGGTCACGGTGAGGACGATGGTCAGGGTGGCCGCCGCCGACGGGCTGCAGGCCTTGACGGCCCCGGCGCCCGAGCAGCCGCTCGGGAGCCCCGACCAGGCGTACGAGTAGCCGCCCGAGCCCGAGGAGGCGGTGCCCGAGAACGTCACGGCCTGTCCGGCATCCGCGCTGCTCCGATTCGCGATCGGCGTCCCGACCGTCGGGTCGTCGAAGACTCGGTAGGCGAGCGTCTTCGAGACCACCGTGAAGCCGTTCGAGTCGGTGACCGAGACCGAGACGGAGTACGTCCCCGACGCCGTCACGCTGCAGTCGATCGAGGCGCCCGCACCGGTGCAGCCGGGGGGCAGTCCGGTCCAGACATAGGAGAACCCCCCCGAGCCGAGCGACGCCGTCGCCACGAAGTTCACCGACTGCCCGACGTCCACGGAGGAGCGGTTCGTCGTCGGGGTCCCGACGGTCGGATCGGCGTAGACGGTGATCGAGAGCGGGGCGCTCGACACGGCGAACCCGTTCGAATCCGTCACGGTCACGGTGACGGTGAAGGCGCCGGCCCCCGTGGGGGTGCAGGCGAGGGTGCTCGAGGTCCCGCTGCATCCCGTCGGCAGGCCGCTCCAGGCGTAGGTGTATCCGCCGGAGCCCAAGCTCGCCGTGGTCGACAGGGTGGTGAGCTGACCGACGTCGACCGACTTCGGGCCCGCGGTCGGGGTCGAGACGGTCGGGTCCGCGTCGACGGTGTAGCTCACGGAGGCGCTTGTGACCGATCCCCCGTTCGAATCAGTCACCGTGAGGGTGACCGAGAGCGTGCCCGAGGCGGTGGTCGTGCAGGTCGCCGTCGAGGTGCTGCTGGTGCAACCGGTCGGGAGACCCGACCACGCGTAGACGTACCCCCCCGAGCCCGCCGAGGCGCTCGCCGTGAAGGTGACGCTCTGGCCGACGTCGGCCGACGCTCGGCTCGGGCTGGGGGTAGTGACCGATGGATCCGCGTAGGAGGTGAACGAGAGGGTCGAGGAGCTCACGGAGAATCCGTTCGAGTCGGTCACGGTGGCCCGGACCAGGACCGTCCCGGCCCCCGAGGGCGTGCAGACGATCGAGGCCATCGTGCCGGAGCAGCCGGTCGGGAGACCGGACCAGGCGTAGGTGTATCCCCCGGACCCCGAGGACGCCGTCGTGCCGAAGGTGACGCTCTGCCCGAGGTCGACGGAGCTCCGGGAGGCAGTCGGGGTCGAGGCGGCCGGGTCGGCGAAGACGACGAAAGTGAGGGTGGGGCTCGTCGCGGCGAAGCCGTTCGAGTCCGTCACGGTCACGGAGATCGAGTTCGTCGAGGCGGTCGTCACGGTACAGGCGATCGTCGCGCCCGCGCCGGTGCAGCCCGCGGGGAGGCCGGTCCAGGCGAAGGTGAACCCTCCGGAGCCGGAACCGGGGGCGGCGGTGAACTTTACCGCCTGCCCGACGTCGGCCGAGGAACGGTTCGCCGTCGGCACGGACGAGGTCGGATCCGGGTAGACGGTGAAGTTGAGGAGCGGACTCGTCGAGGAGAGGCCGTTCGAATCGGTCGCCTGGAACGAGAGGCTCAGGACGGCCGCCGTCGGCATCGTGCAGGTGACCGAGGCGGAGGCCGTCGGGCATCCCGTGGGGAGCCCGGACCAGGCGTAGGCGAATCCCCCCGAGCCCCCCGAGACCGAGCTCGAGAAGGTCGCGCTCTGGCCGACATCGGCGGAGGTCGGCGAGGCGACCGGAGCGGAGGCGACCGGATCCAGGAAGACCCGGTAGGAGAGCGATTCGCTCGTCACGGTGCTCCCGTTGGCGTCGGTCACCGTGACGGCGACGGCGCTCAGACCCGCCCCGGTCGGCGTGCAGGAGAGGAGGGCCGCGTTCGCGGTGACGCAACCCGTCGGGAGCCCCGTCCAGAGGTAGCGGTACGGTCCCACGGAGCCGTTGGAGGCGACGACGGAGAAGGAGACCGATTGCCCGACGTCGGCGGTCGACCTCGTCGGACTCGGCCGCGTGACGGAGAGCGACGACGCGTAGCTGAGGATCCCCTGGACCGTGCTGCCGAGGCTCACCGTGAGCTGCCAGTGTCCTGGGACGGAGGTCCACAGGAGGTTCTGGGACTGCTCCGCGGTCTGGCTCGACCCCAAGCTGAACGATTTCGTGTTCGGCACCGACCAGTTCGCGCTGCCGTACGGCAGG
>DASYZN010000250.1:0-7504 GCA_035946105.1 Thermoplasmata archaeon
TTCGCAGATCTGGGAACTACCCCTGGGAGCTTGCCGAATGTTTTTTGGCACGGGTCCGCGATGTCCTTCGGGAGTCGCCCGAACGGATCGATGGACGCATCACACGGCCACGCGCTTCCGGGGAGCATCCTGAGCCGTAACGCCTCCACGATCAAGACCGTTCTGCGGATCGGGTTCGGGGTGATCTGGCTCATCGACGGGACCCTCAAGTTCTCCTCCGGGGTCGTGGCGAACTTCGCGGACATGGTCGCCAGCGCCGGGGACGGGCAGCCCGGGTGGCTGGGCGGCTGGTTCTCGTTCTGGGCCGCTCAGGCCGCCGCGAACCCGGCCCTGTGGGTCTACATGACCGGCACCTTCGAGGTCGCCCTCGGCATCGCCCTCGTGTTCGGGTTCCTCCGCAAGCTCGCCTACCTGGGTGGGATCCTCCTCAGCCTCCTCATCTGGGCGGTTCCGGAGGGCTTCGGGGGGCCGTACGGACCGAGCTCGACCGACGTCGGCACCGGCATCGTCTACGCGATGGTGTTCCTGTTCCTCCTCCTGGTGAACGCGACCTACGGATCGAGCCGCTGGAGCCTCGACGGCTGGATCGAGCGCCGGTGGCCGAAGTGGGCGGTCCTCGCCGAGCTCCGGGAGGGTCCGGCGACCGTGGCGACCCCCGCCGGAGCGCCGCCAGGTGCCTCGGGATAGGGTCGACGCATCGACCGAAGGAGGCTCCCCGTGAAGGCGTTCGTGATGCAGGGGATCGGCCGGACGGCCGTCCTGGAGAAGCCGATCCCCGAACCGGGCCCGAACGACGCCATCGTCCGGACCACGGCGGCCCTCATCTGCACGTCGGACACGCACACCGTCCACGGGGCGATCGGAGATCGCCACGACCTCACCCTGGGGCACGAGTCCGTCGGGACCGTCCACGCCCTCGGCTCGGCGGTCCGGGGCTTTCGGCTCGGCCAGCGGGTGGCGGTGAACGCGATCACCCCGTGCTACGTCTGCACGAACTGCCTGCGGGGATTCCCGTCCCAGTGCACCGAGGCGCTGGGCGGCTGGAAGTTCGCGAACATCAAGGACGGGGCGATGGCCGAGTACTTCCACGTGAACCAGGCGGAGGCGAACCTCGCCCCGATCCCGGACGCCGTCCCCGACGAGAAGGCCGTCTACACCTGCGACATGATGTCGACGGGGTTCATGGGGGCGGAGCACGCGCAGATCCCGCTCGGCGGGAGCGTCGCGGTCTTCGGCGCCGGCCCGGTCGGCCTCATGGCGATCCAGGGGGCGAAGCTGCTCGGGGCGGGGGAGGTCCTCGCCGTCGAAGGCGTGCCGGCCCGCATGGCGCTCGCCCGGCGGTTCGGTGCCGACGACGTGATCGACTTCACGAAGGGGGACCCCGTCCCCCGCCTCCTCGCCCTCACCGACGGCCGGGGGGTCGACTCGGCCATCGAGGCGCTCGGGGCCGAGGCGACGTTCATCAACTGCGTTCGGGCGACGCGTCCGGGGGGCACGATCTCCAACATCGGCTACCATGGGGACGGCGAGTACGTCCGGATCCCCCGGCTCGACTGGGGGGTCGGGATGAACGACAAGACGATCCGCACCGGCCTCTGCCCCGGCGGCCGGGAGCGCATGGAACGACTCCTCAAGTTCCTCGAACGGGGCCGCGTCGATCCGACGCCGCTGACGACCCACCGATTCCGGTTCGACGAGATTGAAAAGGCGTTCCGGATGATGGAGACGAAGGCGGACGGGATCCTCAAGCCCCTGATCGAGTTCCCCTCGACCCGGGCCCGCTAGGTCCGGCCGTACCCCTTCGCCCGGGAACGCTTCCCAACGAAGCGCCCGCGCGTCGATCGGCCGCCCCGGACCGTCGGGGCGGTCGAGGCCTCCGGGGACGTCGCCCCTTCCGAGGACCCGGGTCCGTTCCCCCGAGGCCGGCCGGGCCGGAACGGAAGGGTGAGAATCCGGAGGGACTACTTCGGATGGTAGTTTTTCAGCGTCGCGGCGTCCTCTTCGAACACCTCGGCGAGGAAGCCGCGGGCCATCCCCTCGAGCTGGTGCTCGGGCACCTGCTTCGAGACGAACTCCCCGTAGACGTCAATCCCGGTCTTCTCTCCCTTCGGCGTGTAGACGTTGACGATCTTGGAGCCGGCCATGGGGCCCTCGAGGACCTCGATGGCGAGACCAAGGGGGGGCAGGACGGTGATCCGGTTGGAGACCTTGACCCAGTTGCCGTTCATCTTCTGCTCCATGCTGAGGATCATCGACGTGTCGCTGAGCGGCTTCATCGACTGGTTGCGGGTGGAGCGGTGGGACCCCCCATGGGCCTCGGGGTCCTGCAGGAACTTCCAGAGGCGGTCGATCGGCACGTCAAAGTGGCTCCCTTCGTCGCGTACGTGGACCATGTCGGGCGACTCCCCGGACCGTATTTGAGGGGGGTCGGAACGAAAGTATACCGTTCCGTTCGGCGGATCCGTCCCAAGGACGCCCGATAGGTATTACAACCGGCCCCGGGTTCTCCCCTCGACCTTGAGCCCGGAGTCGGAGGCCGCTGGATTCGACGGGACGAGCGTCCCATCCCCCCCGGCCGTCCCCCTGAACCAGTGTCCGATCGCGACGAGCCTGGGCTCGCTGGGCCGCAAATGGACCCTCACGATCCTGCGCGACATCGCCTTCCAGCCCCTGCCGAGCTTCACCGTCATCCTTCGGAACAATCCCGGCCTGCGCCAGCGGACCCTGTCGCTCCGGCTGAAGCAACTGCTCGGGGACGGGCTGATCGTTCGTTCCCCCCACGAGAGCCGACCGCGACGGCCGATCTACCGGCTCACGTCGAAGGGCCTCCAGGTCTGGCCGATCCTCGCCACCCTCGCCCAATACGGACTACAGAATCTCCCCCAACGGGTCTTTTCGGACGGCCGAGCGAGGAACCTCGAGGACGTCTGGCCGAACGACCTCCCGATCCTGCTCGGACGGTTCGCCCCCCCAGGCTCGGCGGACCCCCCGGGAACGCCCTCCGGGGCCCGCGCGCGCGCCGGCCCGGCGTCGCTGCCGCCCTGACCAACCCCCGAACCTCCGGGGTCGAACCGGCCGAAGGCGTGCGATCGCTCCGGCCCCCCGCGGCGTCCGGGGGCGCACGAAAGCTACGTTACCTCTCGCCCGTTGGCGTCCCGGCATGCCGGCCAGGGTCACGATCGAGCTCTTCGCGTCGGCCCGTGAGGCCGCCGGCCGATCGACCGTCCGTCTGCGCGCGCCCGTCGAGGGGCTGCGGCTCTCGGAGATGCTGGCGATGCTGACGCGGGAATATCCGAAGCTGGCCGCCGTCCTCCCGAGCTGCCGGACGGCCCGCAACGGCCGCTACCTGACCCAACGCTCGAGCCGGATCCGGCCCGGGGACGAGATCGCGATCCACCCTCCCTATAGCGGGGGCTAGCCACCGTGCCCGTCCGTCTCACCCGTCGACCGCTCTCCCCCGCCCGCGTGTGGGCGGAGCTCGCCGACCCGTCAAGTGGGGGCGTCGTGGTCTTCGTCGGCCGCGTCCGCCCCGATCGGGTCGGCGGTCGGCGGGTGCGCGCCCTCGACTACGAGGCGGACCCGAGGATGGCCCTCGAGGCCCTGCGGCGGCTCGAGCGGGGCGTCCGACGACGGTTCGGCGCCCGGATCGTCGTCGCGGAGCATCGGCTCGGTCGGGTCCCCGTCGGAGAGGCCTCGGTGATCGTGGGGGCCGCCGCGCCGCATCGCGCCCAGGCGTTCTCGGCGGCCCGCTACCTCATCGACCGGCTGAAGCGCGAGGTCCCGATCTGGAAGATGGAGCGAGGGCGACCCGCGCGTCGACGGCGACGGCGCCCTCGCCCTTCGACCGCACGATCATCGGGTTGAGGTCGAGCTCGGCGACCTCGGGAAGCTCCGTCGCGAGCTGGGAGACCCGCTCGATGACCTCGTAGAGAGCGTTGAGGTCGCTCTCCGGCTCGCCCCGGGCGCCCCGGAGCAGCGCCGAGGCACGGACCGAGGCGACCATGGCCCGGGCCGAACGGGTGCGCATCGGCGCGAGTCGGAAGGTGACGTCGTCGAGCACCTCCACGTAGATCCCGCCCATCCCGAAGAGGACGGTCGGCCCGAACGAGGGGTCCTGGTGGGCGCCGACGATGACCTCGTGGCCCCCGGGGACCATCGCTTCGACCTCGAAGCCCGCGATCCGGGCCGTCGGGGCGCGCGCGGCGAGGGTCCGGACCATCGCGGCCCAGGCGACGGCGAGGGCCGAACGGTCGGCGAGGTGGAGGGCGACCCCGCCGACGTCGGTCTTGTGGGAGATGTCGGGGGAGGCGACCTTGAGGGCCACCGGGTAGCCGATGGTCTCC
This sequence comes from Thermoplasmata archaeon, assembly GCA_035946105.1. Classification (GTDB taxonomy): domain Archaea; phylum Thermoplasmatota; class Thermoplasmata; order Lutacidiplasmatales; family UBA184; genus Lutacidiplasma. The sequence goes on from DASYZN010000250.1 coordinate 4,344, forward strand.
GCGACCCGGAGGGCCGCGGGAAGGTCGGAGACCCGCTCCACCTTCGGGAACCGGATCCCGTACGCCTCCAGGAGGGCCCTCGACTGGAACTCCGGCAGGACCGACGCCCCGGCCGAGCGGGCGGTCCGGATCACCCGGCGGGCCGCCGCCCGATCGACCCGGAACGAACGGACCCGGGTCCTCGGCCTCGACCGCCAGGCCCCGTAGCGGGCGAGGGCGGAGAGGGCGCCGACCGCCTCCTCGGGGAAGGTGAACGTCGGGATCCCCTCCTCCTCGAGCCGCCCGACCTCCTTCGAGATGTCCGAGAGGCCGAACAGGCAGGCGACGACCGGCTTCGGCGAGGCGCCCCGTCCCCGCAGGATCGCCTCGGTCGCCTCGAGGGCGTTGAGGGTCCCCGTCGGCGTGCTGATGACGACGGCCCCGTCGACCTCGCGCGACCCGAGCAGGGCCCGGAGGCTCACCTCGTACTGGCGACCCTGGATGTCGGCCGTCATGTCGACGGGGTTGCCGACCGAGGCCGTCGACGCGAGGCGTCGGGCGAGCCTCCGCCGAAGGCCGTTGGACAGGGGAGGTACGCGGAGGCCCCGGCGGGTCGCGGCATCGGCCGCGACGATCCCGGGACCGCCGGAATTCGTGAGGATGGCGAGCTGGGGGCCCGCGAGCCGGCGGCCGGCGGCGAAGACCTTGGCCGCCCGGAAGAGGTCGCCGATCGTCTCCATCCTGAGCACGCCGGACTGTTCGAACAGCGCGTCGTAGAGCCGATCGCGTCCGGACTGGGCGAGCGACCCCGTGTGGCTGCGCGCCGCCCGTTCGCCGGCGGGGGAGCGGCCGCTCTTGATCACGAGGACGGGCTTTCGCTCCGTCACCTCCCGGGCGACCTCGAGGAACCTCCGTCCGTCGGCGAGGCTCTCGACGTAGAGGAGGATCACCCGGGTCGCGTCGTCCCGGGCGAACGATCCGAGGAGATCGTTCTCGTCGACGCCGGCCCGGTTGCCCACCGAGAGGAAGCGGGAGAACCCGATCCGTTCGGCGATCCCGTAGCGCAGGATGCCGGCGCAGAGCGCCCCGCTCTGCGAGACGAAGGCGATGGACCCCTTGGGGGGGAGGGTGTCGGAGAACGTCGCGTTGAGCTGGACCTCCCCGTTCGTGTTGAGGATCCCGAAGCAGTTCGGGCCGATGATCGACATGCGGTAGCGGTGGGCGATCTGGACGAGCTCCGCCTCCCGCGCCGCCCCCTCCGGGCCGATCTCGCGGAACCCGGAGGAGATCACGACGAGTCCCTGGGTGCCGCGCCGGCCGAGCGCCCGGGCCACCTCCGGGACCGACGGGGCTGGGACCACGATCACGGCGAGGTCGGGGGCTTCCGGCAGGGACGCAACGTCGGGATAGCACCGGACCCCGGAGACGCTCTTCCACCTCGGGTTGACGGGGTAGACGACCCCTCGGAACGCGTTCGACAACAGGTTGCGGAAGACCGATCCCCCGACCGAGTCGGTCCGGTTCGACGCGCCGATGACAGCGACGGACCGGGGCGCGAACAGCTCCCCGAGTTCCTCGCTCCGGCCGACGGTCACGGGGGCCTCCCGGCGGCCGGACTCTCCGGCATTATATACGGACCGAGGCGTGCGAACGCGATCTCAATGGCGGAGGGAACCCCGAGCGCCCCGCCCCCCCGACCCGCCTCCTCCCCTGCGGGTCCCGCGCCGCGTCGTCCGGGGGTCCCCGGCGGCGTGATGCAGAAGATGGAGAAGGGCGGGATCGCCCACGTCGTCGCCGTCGGATCCGGGAAGGGAGGGGTCGGGAAGTCGACGGCCACCGCGCTCCTCGCCAGCGCGCTCCGCCGCCAGGGGCTCGCGGTGGGGGTGCTCGACGCGGACATCACGGGGCCGTCGATCCCGAAGCTCTTCGGACTTTCGGGTCCCCTCGTGGACCGGGGGGAGGGGATCGAGCCGGCCACGAGCGCCGGCGGGATCTCCGTGGTCTCTTCGCAGTTCCTGGTCGAGGACGCGCAGACGCCCGTGATCTGGCGGGGTCCGCTCGTGACCCGCCTCATCATGCAGTTCTTCGGGGGGGTGAACTGGGGGAAGCTCGACTACCTGTTGCTCGACATGCCCCCGGGAACGAGCGATGTCCCGCTCACGGTCTTCCAGACGATCCCGATCGACGGGATGGTCTTCGTCCTCACCCCGCAGGAGCTCGCCGCGCTGATCGTCAAGAAGGCGATGAACATGGCCCGCGACCTCCACGTGCCGCTCCTGGGCCTCGTCGAGAACATGGGCTTCCTCACCTGCCCCCATTGCGGGAAACCGATCGAGCTGTTCGGCCCGAGCGGAGCCGCGACGGTCGCGAGCGAGTACGGCGTCCCCCTCCTCGGGAAGCTCCCGCTCGATCCGTCCCTCTCGAAGGCCTGCGACGCCGGGGCGATCGAGGCCTACCGCGACCCGGCGGCGGACGCGTCGGCCGCATCGCTCGTCCAGGCGATCGCGAGCCGCCAGACGGATCAGCCGACGGTCCTCTGACCTCGCCGGCTCCGGCGATCCGCCGGCGTCGCGCCCCCTCGACCTACCCAGGGCGTTCCTCGGCTCCGGGGCCCGAAGCCTCCGGGGCCGGGGGAGCGTCGGAGGCCGCCTGCCGGAGCGCCCCCAGGGAGACCGTCTCGACCGGGATGCCCCGGCGCCTCAGGGCGTCGGAGAGGCCGGCGACGTGGGCGTCGCCGACGACCACGGCGAGTCGGCCGAAGCCCTTCGATCGGATCGCGCTCAATCGGTCGGCCATGTGCTCGTTCCGCTCGTCCAGGAGGACGCGGGCGACCCCCGGATACGCCCGCCGGACCTCGTCAAGGTACTCGCCCGGGGATTCCGCGTACTGGTCGAGCTGGCGCTCCACGAACCGGGCGGGGAGCACGAGTCCGAGGACGCCCCCGAGGAGCATCGAGATCCGTTCCCGGAAGCTCATGGCGAGCAGGAGCCGCTGCAGGGTCTCGCGGATCGGATCGTCGATGAGGAAGAGCGGCACGTTCCGCTCCTTGGAGACCTGAGCGGCCGTCCGCATCTCCCCCCCGGCGAGGCCGCCTCCGATCTCCGCACCGAGCCGCTTCTGCAACTGGCCCCAGAGGCGGACGAAGAGGGGACCGCCCCGCCCTCGGCCGGGGCTCGCCGGGG
>DASYZN010000251.1:0-4793 GCA_035946105.1 Thermoplasmata archaeon
CGGTTCGTAGCGGGGGGAGGGATGCCCGCGGCCGCCGACGCGCTCATCGATCGAGGCCCTCCGGAAGGCGGATCTGCGGGGTGTCCGTCCCGACGACGAAGACATACTCCTTGATCGTCGAGAAGCCTTCCTTGAAATGGACCCGGTTCGGCTGCGAGGAGTTGCGGACCTCGATCCGGTCGACCCGGGCGACCTCGCCGACGTGGCTGCCGCCAGCGACATAGGCGAGCTGCCCCGGGGCGAGCGGCAGGTGGGCCACGACCTTCTGGGTCGGGAGCTCGATCTTCAGGGAGTCGCCGACCCGGTAGGGGCTCGTTGGCTCGACGAGCAGATTGCGGCCGTCGTGGAGCGTCACCTCGACCTTCCCGCCCCGGACGGCGTGCTTGAAGCGGACCCGGCCGAGCTTGACGCGGGCCTCCGAAGGCTCGATCGGCACGAGGACGAGCTTCCCCCGACGGTCCTTCAGGAGGCGGAAATGCTCCGGGGTCGGGGCGGCCAGGGTGAGGGCGTCCATGAGCCCGATGCCGCGGTCGAGGTCGCGGACGACCTTCCCATCGACGAGCAGCGTGCCGCTGCGGGCGATGAGCCGGGCCTCCCGGGCGCTCGAGACGGTGTGGCGCACGTCGCGCAGGAGGAGGAGGAGCGGGATCGACTCGCCCTGGGCATGGGGCCCCGGGGACGGGCGCTTGATCCACTTCGTCCCCTTCCGAGGGACGGTCCAGCTCCGCGGGGAGGCGACGCGCTTCAGTCGGAACGTCACGGCGCCGCCTCCTTTCCGGGCTCCGGCGACGGCGAGGAATCGTCGATCTCCTCGGTCGCCTCGCCCTCGGGGACCTTGAGGGTCCGCCGCCGCCAGGGGTCGGAGAGGTTGAGGCGCGTGAGGACGAGGTGGCTCAACCGGATCGGGAGCGGCTTGAGCTTCGCCTCGGCGGTCTTCCCCGTGATGTTGTCGAGCGTGACGGCGTAGGTCCGCCGATGGATGTGCGCGACGCGCTCCTCCCGGCCGACGTAGCTCCCCGAGAGGATGCGGACCGTGTCCCCCTTGCGAACCCCGAGGCTCCGCCGCCCGTAGCGCTTCCTCAGCTCGCGGGAGAGGGGCAGCGCCATGCGGCGACGCCGCTCGAAATGATCCGCCGTGAAGCCCGCCCGGCGCTGTTTCCTGGGTTGTCGGGACTGGGTCGTCATCGGTCGGAGCTCCTTCAGACGATGATCGATGAGGCGGCGGCGATCCTCGGCCATCGTTCCGCCGCCTCCTTCGCGACGGGTCCTTTGATCTGCGATCCCTTGATCTCGCCGGTCTCGGTCGTGATCACCGCGGCGTTGTCCTCGAACTCGAGCCGCGTCCCGTCCGAACGGTGGATTGGGGCGCGCGAGCGGACGATCACGGCGTGGAGCACCTGGCGGCGCATCTCGGGGGTGCCCTTCTTCACGGAGACGATCACGAGATCGGCGACGCCGGCCCTCGGGTAGCGCCGGTGGGTGCCGTGCCAGTTGCGCACTGCGATGATCTCGACGATCTTGGCGCCGGTGTTGTCGACGCAGTCGAGGCGGGCTCCCTTCGGGAGGCCCCGGCTTCGGCGGCCGGCGAGACCCTTCATGCACTCGCCTCGGGCACGGCCGGTTTCGGGGGCGTGGGCTCCTCGCCGGCGACCTTGCGCGAGGCCTCGCCCAGGTCCTGGACGATGCAGAAGCTCACGGTCTTCGACAGGGAGCGGGTCTCCGCGATCCGCACCCGGTGCCCCAGGGGAACGGCGAGGCACGGCGGGCTGTGGGCGAGATAGCGACGGCGGCGCTTCTCGTAGCGCTCGTACTTCGGGACGAAATGAAGGAGGGTCCGTTCGATCACGGCGGTGCGCTGCATCGCGGTCGAGACGACGGTCCCCTCGAGGACCTGCCCCCGGACCGACAGGTGACCATGGAACGGGCAGTGGGCGTCCTCGCAGCTCTCCTTGGGCGCCCGCACGTCGAGACCGATGTCCCGCGCTCGGCGGCGAACGTTCGTTACGGCGACCTTGGCCATCTACGACCTCCGGCCGCGCGAGGCGAGGCGCTTCGTGCGGTCTTCGGGGCGCACGCGTAGGGCATCGCCAGATAATGGTAACGTCCGCCCGCCGAGGAGCACCTCGCCCCTCGCCCCGGCCTTGGGGACCCGGACGGGCGACGGCTCGCCGGGCACCCGGACGAGGAACGTCCCGAGCGTCTCGTCGATGAGGACCCCTTCCACCCGCCGTTGGGCGAGTCCGGGGTGCTCGAGGACGATCGGGGACCCCAGGAGCTCGCCCGCGAAGGCAGGATCGAGCGGCGGGGTCGGCAGAGTGGAACGGTTCCCTCGCATCGTCGGATGTCCTCCGCTCAGGACTTCGTCGGCGTCCGGCGGCCCTGGTGGGCGCGTTCGGTGAGGACGGTGAGGGCCCGCGCGACGTTGGTCCGAAGGGCGCGCATGCGGCCCGGGCTCGGCGGGGCGCCGCCCATGGCCGCGATGCCGCGCTCCCGAAGGAGATCGTTCTCGATCTCCGCGATCCGTCGGGCGAGGTCCTCGTCGGAGAGGCCCCTTAGCTCCTTCATCCGAAGGAGCGTCACGACGCCTCCCCTTCGGCCGGGGGCAGATCCGGGAGCGGTCCCACCGGCTCCCCCTCGACGACCGGCGGGATCTCGACGGGGGTGGTCGGCTTCTTCAGCTCCACGCCGCGGACCACGATCTCGTCCGGCAGCTTCGCCGTGGGGCTCATGATCCAGACGTTGACCCCGATGACGCCGGGCTTCAACCGCGCCTGGTAGAACCCCTTGTCCATGTGGAGCAGCACGGCCTCGCCGCAGTACTTGATCGTCCCGGCCTTGAACCGTTCGGTGCGGTGCCGCTCCCCGGTGAGCTTCCCGGAGAGGATGACCTGGCAGCCCCGCGCCCCGGCCTCCATGATCCGCCGGACGGTCGAGTGCCCCGCGCGTCGGAAATGCCAGCCGCGTTCGAGGGTCGAGGCGAGCTTCTCGGCCATCAGCTGGGCGTTCAGGGAAGGCTGGCGCTCCTCCTGGACCTCGATCTGCGGGTTGTCCAATTGGAAGCGGGACTGGATGTCCTGGGTGAGCTGCTTGATCAGCTCCCCCCGGCGGCCGATCAGGATCCCCGGGCGCTCGCAGATCAACGTGACACGGGTGCCCATCGGGGTCCTCTGGATGTCGAGACCGCCGAATCCGGCCCGGGCGCTCTCCCGGACCAGGTAGTCCTTCAGGAGCACCCGGCGGGTCGCCTCCTGGATCACCTTGCGTTCGCTCGCCATGATCTAGGCTCCCGACGGCTCGGCGAGGACGATCTCGACGTTCGTCGTCTGTTCGTTCCAGGGGGTCGCCCGGCCCTGGGCCCTCGGCATGCTCGCCTTGCGGATCCGTCCACGGCCGCTCGCCGCGACCTTCACGATGAGGGCGTCCGTGTCCATCCCCTCGTACTCCGCGTTCGCCTCGGCGTTCGCCAAGAGCTGGAGCAGGGTCTTCGCCACCTTCTTCGGGAAACGTCCGGGGCCGGTGCCGGTGTGATGGGCCGTCTCCTGGTTGTAGCGCCGGAACGGGATCGCCCGGGTCCCCTCGACGGCCCCCTGCAGGATGGCACGGGCCTCCTCGATCGAGCGTCCTCGGATGGCGTTCAAGACCTCGTAGGTCTTCTTCGGGGACATCGGGACCTCGATCCCGCGGGCCCGGGCGACCGTGGTGCCCGGCTCGGCGTGATACGTGTATCCCCGCATTCGGACCCCCTCCCCCCTACTTGAGCGGCATGAACTTCGACGAGCGCGTCGCGCCGACGCCCGGCCCGGAGTGCTTCTCGAACCGGCGGGTGAGGGAGAACTCGCCGAAATAGTGCCCGATCATCTCGGGTCGGACCTCGACCTCCTTGAACTCCTTGCCGTTGTGGACGGCGACCCGTCGGCCGACGTGGTCGGGGAGGACGAGGACGTCGCGGCAGTGGGTCCGCACCACCTTCTCGACGGGCGTCGTGCTGAGGCGATCGAGGAACCGCTGCTGCTCGGCGTTGAAGCCCCGCCGAAGGCTCCGTCGCGCCCGGGCCGGGAGGAGCTTCGCCAGCTCGGCGAGCGGGAGCTCGCGGAGCTTCGGAACGGTGAGCCCCCTAAGGGTGAACTCATGCTTGCGGCGGACCTCCGCCTTTCGGACCGTCCTCTTCCCCTTCGACATCCGCCGAGGTCCCCCCTAGTTCGTCCGCTTCCGTCGCTGGGAACGGGAGAACCGGCCGACCTTCGCCCCGGGCCACGTGCCGGAGGAGACGGTGCTCGGTCGACCGACGTGCTGGTGGGAGCCGCCCCCGAACGGGTGGTTGACGGGGTTCATCGCGACGCCCCGGACCTTGAACGCCGGTTTCGAGAACGAACGGTAGGCGAGGACCTTCTTTCCGGCCTTGATGATCGGTCGCTCGAGGCGGCCGCCCCCGGCGACGGTCCCGACCTGGGCGCGGCACGTCGGAAGGAACGTCTTGAACACCCCGGAGGGCAATTGGACGGTGACCTCGCGCTCGGAGTGGGCGACGACGAGCGCGCTCGTGCCGGCGGCCCGGACCAGTCGGCCGCCGTCGAACGGGTGGACCTCGACATTGGAGATCAGCGTCCCGTCCGGGATCTGGCCGAGCGACAGGACGCTCCCCCGCTGGACCTCGCCGCGATGAAGGGAGACGCGGTCCCCCGTGGCGAGGCCGGTGGTCGCGATCGTCCGCACCGAGGTCCCGTCCTCGCTGCGGATCTCGGCGACGGGCGCGGTCCTTCCGGGGGCGTGGGAGAGGCCGAGCACAATCCCCT
>DASYZN010000252.1:0-5357 GCA_035946105.1 Thermoplasmata archaeon
GTTCAGCGCCCAGGGCGTCCACTTCGAGTTCCAATCCGTCTACGAGTCGTTCTTCAGCCACGGGGCGAAGAAGCGCTACGTCGGCCGGACCGCCTGGCCGAAGGAGGACCTCGTCGTCCGGGGCTACGAGACCCGGCGGACCGACGCCTTCGACTACCAGTCGGAGTCGCTGCTCGAGGTGTTCGACCTCATCCTGAAGGGCGACACGGCGGCGGCGGTCGCTCGGGCCCGCGAGCTCGTCCAGCAGTGCCGGCGGGGGGAGGTCAAGCCGGAGAAGCTCGTCATCGCCCGATCGGTCCGGGCCGAGGAGGAGTACAACGAGTCGACCCGCGACGGCCTCCCGTTCCTGAGGGTCTTCAAGCGGCTCAAGGAGGAGGGCTACGACGTCATCCCCGGCATGAAGGTCGCCTGGATCGTCACGAACGCCTCCGAGAGCCCCCAGGAGGTCGAACCGTGGATCGAGGGTCGGCGGTTCGACAAGACCCCGGACTTTGGCTACTACGCCGAGCGCGTCGCCCAGACCCTCGCCCGGGTCACGGAGGTCTTCGACGTCGACTCCGACCGCCTCCTCGGCACCGCCCGGCAGCACCGGCTCGATGGCGCCCCCGACGGAACCCCGTCCGCGGCCCCGCCGGACCCGGCGACCCTGGAGACGCCCGTCGCGAAGGTTGGCGCGAAGCGGGGGCGCTCCACGAAGAAGCGCGCCCTGAGCGACTTCGAACCCTGATCCCCGCGACGGAGGGCGAGGGGGGCGCTACGCGCCCGATCCGTAGCTCGGGGTCCAGGGGGCGTGCTCCCCGCGCAGCGCCCAGAGCGCGCCGCCCACCGCGATCGGGATCCCGGCGAGCCCGAGGACGGGCGGGACCGCCCCGAGGAGGAGCCAGCTCAGGAGGAGCGTGAAGACCGGGATCGTCGCCATCAGGACGGCCGGGAGCACGAGGCCGGCCCGTTCGATGGCGAGGAAGTAGAGCGCCGGGCCGAGGAAGAAGGAGGTGAGGCCGATCGCCGCGAGGGCGATCGCGGGTCCCGCGCCATCGGGGATCAGGCTGCCGGTCGCGGCGGGGTCGGCGAGGCCGGCGATCAGGAGGAGGAGGCCCGCCGTGACGGTGACCTGTCCAACGACCGCCGCGAGCGGGACGGATCGGCTCGCCCGGGCCATGAGGAGGAAGTAGAGGCCGATCACGACGGGGACGAGGACCCCGATCGGCAGGGAGACCGCCGTCAAGGGCCGGATCGCCCCCCCGGCGGCGATCGTCAGCACGGCCCCCGCCGTGCAGACGACGATCCCGGTGAGGAACGAGGGGGATCGGATCCGCCCCGCGCCCTCGGAAAAGATCAGGACGAGGAGGATCGGCGTCGCGACGACGTCCCCCAGGAGCGAGAGGAGCGAGGTGTCGACGGCCCCGGCGAGGTACGTCGAGGCGAGCACGGCCGCCTGCATCCCGAGGAGGAGCCCCAAGCGAACCCAGGCTCCTCGGTCCCGGTAGAGCGCCCCGACGGCGCTCCCGTGCCCCTGGAACGTGGCGAGGCCGACGAACGCCGCCCCTCCGACGACGAACGGCCAGGCGAGGACCTCGATCGGGGTCGCGCCCGCCGCGTACTTGAGCACCAACGGGTAGTACGAGGCCCAGAGGAACGCGGCGCCCAGGGCCAGCAGGCTCGCGCCGACGAGACGGCCCCGCGGATCCGACACCGTGCGCGAGGAAAGGGCGGCCGAGATAAGGTCCTCCGGCCGAGCGCGCGGCGGACGCGACCTTGGGTCAGTATCCCTCGTACTCGAGCGGCAGGTGGGGGAGACGGACCCCGCGGCCCCGCTCCACGTGGCCGACGACGACCGCGTCCGGCGCGCCGGCGCGGGCGAGCCTTCGGAGGGTCTCCGAGAGGCGTTCCCGGGCGGTGACGGCGACGAAGCCGATCCCCATGTTGAACGTCTGGAACATCTCCCGGAGGTCGATCGCCCCGAGCTCCTGGATCCATCGGAAGACGCCGTTCGGGGGCGGCCATCGGTCGAGGACGAACCCGACCCGGGGGTTCAGGCGGACGAGGTTGCGCACCCCCCCGCCCGAGATGTGGGCGAACCCGTGGGTCGTCGAGAGGCCGGCGAGGGCCTCCGAGACAGAGGCGTAGAACCGCGTCGGGCGCAGGAGCTCGCGTCCGACCGGTTCCCGGGCCCCCGGCCGGGGCTGCGCGAGGTCGACCGACCCCTCGCGCAGGAGGCGCCGGATCAGCGTGAACCCGTTGGCGTGGACCCCGCGGGACGGGATCCCGATCAAAAGGTCCCCCGGTCGGATGCGCTGGCCGGTGACCGGCTCCCGTCCCCTCGGGAAGAACCCGATCGCGGTCCCCCCGAGGTCGAGGCCCCCCACGAGCTCGGGCACCACCGCGGTCTCGCCCCCGAGGAGGCTCATCCCCGAGCTCCGCAGTCCCACGTCGATCCCCCGGCCGAGGGCGGCGAACGTCTCCGGCTCCGGTCGCGGGACGGATAGGCAGTCGACGAAGGCGCTCGCCCGCGCCCCGACGGCGGCGAGGTCGTTCGCGTTCACGGCGACCAGATCCTCCCCGGCCCACTCCCACGCCCCCACGGCCGCCGTCAGCAGGGTCTTGGTCCCGAGGGTGTCCGTCGTGATCGCGATGCGCTCGCGCCCGATCTGCACGATCCCCGCGTAGTGGCCCGAGAGCCCGAGCGGCCGCCCGTGGGTGGGTGGGGGGCGAAAGTGGACCTCGTCCAGCAGCCGCCGCAGCGCGATCGAGACCTCGGTGCGATCGACCCCGGACTTCGCGTAGGTGAGCGGGGAAGGCGATGGAGCGATGCCCACGGCCCCCTCGGAACGACCGGCCGCCAAAAGGATGGCGACCGACGGGGGGGCGAATCCCCTCCCGGCTACGGCCCGGACCCGCTTCCCCCCCGGGATGGGGCGCGCGGGTGGGCCAACGGTTCGGGCGCGCGGTGATATGGGACCCGGGCGTCGGCGGAACGTGCCGCGCGGCCGCCTCCGCTCCGACCGGCCGGTGGGCGGCCGGGGCCCGCCGGAGGCCCACCTCGTCCTCGCCGGGCGCAGCTGGGTGCGAGGGCGGTTGCAGCCGGTCGAGATCGGCATCTCCGAGGAGGGCCGGATCGTCCGCCTGGGCCGCTCCCTGCGGGGCGTCCACCGACACGACGTGGGGGACGCCGTGATCCTGCCGTCGTCCACCGACCTGCACGTCCACCTGAGGGAACCCGGAGGGCCGCGATCGACCGAGTCGTTCGAGACCGGCACGCTGGAGGCCGCCCTCGGCGGGGTCGGCGTCGTCGCCGACATGCCGAACACCCGGCCGCCGATCGACTCGGTCGAACGGCTCGAGGAGAAGATCGCTCGGGCGCGCGGCCGCCTCCAGGTCGACGCGGTCTTCTACGCCGCGGCGACCGACCCCGCGTCGATCGCGACCGTCTCGGGGCGAGCGGGGGCCTTCAAGCTCTATCTCGCTCCGACGTCCGGCCTCGACGATCCCCCCTCGGACGGCTCCCGGCTGAAGGGCCTCCTCGACGCGGTCGCCCGACGCGGGCTCGCCCTGTCGGTGCACGCGGAGGACCCCGGGAGGTTCCGCTCCCCGGCCGATCCGCCCCCGAAAAGCCTGCTCGAGTGGGACGCCGCGCGTCCTCTGGAGGCGGAGCGTGGGGCGGTGGAACGCCTCCTGGAGGTCGCCCCCCCGGAGCTCCGGCTCCACGTCGCCCACGTCTCGCTCGCCTCGGTCGCAGGCCGGCTCGCCCTCGCCGGACAGTCGTTCGAGGCCAGCCCGCACCACCTCCTGCTGTCCAACCAGTCGGAGCTGGGGAGCCTCGGGAAGGTGAACCCGCCGCTGCGGAGCGAGGCGGAGCGTCTCGCCCTGTGGGCCGAGTTCGCCGCCGGAAGGATCCCGATCGTCGCGACGGACCATGCCCCCCACGCGATCGAGGAGAAGGAGCGCCCGTTCGAGCTCGCGCCGAGCGGCATGCCCGGCCTCGAGACCGGCGTCCCCCTCCTCCTCGAGGAGGTCCGGCGGGGGTCGCTCGGTCTCTCGGTCCTCCTGCAGGCGGCGATGGACCGCCCCGCGCGTTGGCTCGGGCTACCGGTCGGTCGGATCGCCGTGGGGCACCGGGCGAATCTCCTGGTCGTCGACTTCACGGCGAAGCGGACCGTGCGGGCGAAGGCGCTGCACGCCCCGTGCGGCTGGTCGGCGTTCGAAGGACGGCCGGCGATCTTCCCCAAGGAGCACTATCGGGACGGCGTTCGGTTCGTGGAGGGCGGCGAGTTCGTCGGACGCCCCGATGGGCGCGTCCTGCGCCCGGAGTACGCGCCCGGGCCCCCGTGAACCCGTCGCGGCGGCCCGTCTCGATCGGGGGTCCGAGGACCTGAGCGGGAGCGTCCTCCCCTCGGGCGCCGTCCCCTACGACCCAGGCGGCTCGGACGCGGCGCGACGATCGGCGGATGAGGTCCAACGAGGAGGGAACCCCGGGGTGAGCCGATCCGTCCAGCGCAGGAGCAGGTAGATCGCGAACGCCGCGACCCCGGCGAGCGCGAGGTCGTCGAGGAGGTTGAAGAACGGGAGGATCGCCGACCAGTCCGACCCCAGGACGAAGCCGGCGTAGAGGAACGCCGCCGTGAACGGCGCCGCCCCCACGGCCGTGTAGACGCCGAAGCGCACGGGGTCCATGCGGGCCGCCCCCGCGGGGTAGCTGATGTAGGCCCGCAGGACGGGGACCAGCCGGGAGACGCCGACGGTGCCCTCGCCATGGCGGGCGAACCATCGGTCCATCGACTCCAGGTGGGACTCGTTGAGCGGGAGCCTTCGGCGAGGCCCCTTCGGGAAGAGCCACCCGCGGGCGTACCGGCCCACGGCGTAGGCGACGAACGAGCCCACCACCCCCCCCGCGAGCGCCGCGGCGAACGCCGAGTACGGGTCGAAGGCGTGGGAGGCGATCAGGAACCCCGCGAAGAGCAGGATCACCTCGCTCGGGAGCGGGGGGAAGCCGAAGCTCTCCACGGTCATGAGCCCGAAGAGCGCGGCCAATCCGCCCGCGGCGAGCGCGGAGGTCACGACCGAGACGATGACCTCGACGATCGGCAGATGGAACATCGGCACCGGTGGGGGCGCGCGTCCGCTTACGAGCCTGCCGTCGGCGGCTCGAGCAGCAGGCGGTACGGTTCCGCCAGCCGGACGTTCGTCCTCGCCGGGATCCCTTCGAACGAGAGGGGAGTGCTGCACCCCCCGCAGGCGACCGCGGGCCGTTGGCGGCCGAGGGCGATCGAGAGGGCGACACCCACCTCGATCTCCCGCACGGGCCGGGGGGCCGAACGGACCGCCTGGGCGAGCTCCCGCAATAGGGTCGCCTCGGCGGC
>DASYZN010000253.1:0-5597 GCA_035946105.1 Thermoplasmata archaeon
GAAGATACCGCGCCCAGATCGGCGGGAATCCGGGGTGCAGCGGCATCCACACGAGTTTGGGAGCACCTCGCCCCTTGCCGCGCACCAGCATCCTCCGGTTCGGCAGATCGACATCCCCAAGCTTCAGCCGTCTCCATTCGACCCGCCGCAGACCCTGACCGATTCCGAGCATCACGATCAGAGCGAGCATCGGTTCGCTTCGACTGACTTGGACTACGGCTTCCGCTTGCGGTCGGGTAAGCCACCGGACCCGGTTCGAGGTGGCGGGGGCGGGCCTCGGAGCTTGGCTGAGGGCTTGGCTGCCGTGGAATCGGGCGAAATCGTCCAGGATCCCGTACGCCCAGCGGGTCCTGCCGCCGTCCTGTCGGAGCAGCTCGACCTCTCGGGCGGTCCAATGCCGAGGATCTCTGGGCGCGCGATGACGTTGCAACGTTTGCAACGACCGGATTACGATGCGGCGATACCGGCCTCGAGTTTCGGGTAGGCAGCCTCGGGCGGCCTTGATTCTCAACCACTCTTCGACAGCGGAATCCGCCACGGCTCTGCGCGCTAGCCATCGTACGATGGACGGGCGCTTCGTTGCCTACGGAGACTGAACGATGCGCGCTGTCAGTGCCCGACGATGGTCCGAGAGTCCTCGCCGGGCCGGACGTAACGCATTCCGCACCATGGGTCTTGATCTGACTCAAGGGTCGACTCGAGGGAGGCGCGGTGGAACCCCTCGCGGGATCTCTCCGAATCTCGTTTTAGGGAAGTCGGCGATGCCGCCGTCGGGGCGGAGCCGCTTGCACGGTCCGTGGCGCGCCTGGCGCCGGCCTTTCGGGGCCCCGAACGTCGTCGCATGGTGCGTGCTCCTCTCCGCCGCATCGGCGTCGCTGGCCACCATACCGCTTGCGTCGGGGTCCTCGCCACGTTGGTCCGGTACCGTGACCACCGTCTCCTCCTGCTCCGAGTCTTCCCTTTCGACCGCGGTCGCGAGCGGAGGGACCGTCCAGTACAGCGCGAATTGCACCGTCTCCTTCACTAGCGCCCTCAACATCACCGCGAACCTCACGGTCAACATCACGAGCGGCGGTCACCTCGTGACCTTCGACGGTCAGGGGGCCTCGCGCTTCTTCCTCGTCACCGGAGGCCACCTCGCGATCATCGGCATCACCCTCCAGCACGGCCGCGCGTCGGGAGCGAACGGCGGCCCCGGTGTTGCGGGATCGGCCGGCTTTGCGGGCGGGAACGGGCATGGCGGCGGTTCCGGGACATCGGGTTCCGGGCTCGCGGGAGGAAATGCCTCCGTGGGGACGAACGGCACGAACGGCAGCGTTGGGTCACCGGGTGCTCCCGGGGGAACCGCGCGCGGCGGGGCGATCTGGATCCAACATGGTGTCGTACTCCTGCTCAACGACACTTTCTATTCCGACGGGTCCGTCGGCGGGATCGGCGGCGCCGGCGGCGCGGGCGGCGATGGAGCGGCCGGGGGGAGCGGGGGGACCGGTGGCTCGGGCGGAAGCGGCACCTCGGGGAGCTCCGGTGGCGCCGGAGGAGGCGGCGGCGGGGGCGCCAACGGGGCTCACGGTGGAACGGGGGGAGCCGGAGGAAAGGGAGGCCCCGGAGGTGCGTCCCAGGGGGGCGCAATCTTCAACGCGGGTGCTCTCCGCGTCGTGAATGTCACTTTCGACGCTGACTTCGCCACCGGGGGCTCGGGCGGGCGAGGCGGATTCTCGGGCGTCGGCGGAAGCGGGGGAAGCGGGGGCGCGGGCGGCTACGGCGGTGCCGGCGGGGGAGGTTCGACCTCGACCGGCGGCAAAGGCGGGAGCGGAGGCGGCAACGGGGCAGGCATCCCGGGAAATGCGAGTGGTCCCGCCGGCTCCGGGGGAAACGGGGGCGGAGGTCAGGGCGGCGCCATCTTCAACGCCGGGAGCATCACGGTAACGAGCTCGACATTCCAGTACTGCTCGGCCTCGGGAGGGCGCGGAGGCGCCGGGGGTTTCGGAAGCGTCGGAGGAACCGGGGGGTTCGGCTCCGGCGGCGGCCTTTCCGGCGGTGGCTCGGGAGGCACGGGAGGCAGCCCCTCGGGAGGCGGCGCCGGTGCGATGGGGGGCGACGGAAGCGCGGGCTCGCCCGGCTCCGGAGGTTCTGCTGGTGGGGCGGGGGGAGCGGGAGGCACCGGAGGTCCCGGGGGAGCGGCGGGAGGCGGGGCGATATTCAACTCCCGGTCCTCCACGATCGGGCACGCGGTCTTCCGTTACGACACCGCGACCGGCGGGTCCGGTGGTCTCGGCGGTTTCGGAGGGACCGGGGGTCGCGGCGGGGACGGGGGCCGCGGCGACTACGGCGGCTCCGGCGGGAGGGGCGGTGACGGTAGTGTGGGCACCAACTCCGGTGGGGGCCCCGGCGGCGACGGCGGCTCGGGAGTTGCCGGAAGTCCCGGCGGGTCCGGCGGAGCCGGGGGCTCCGGGGGCGCGGGCGGAGCCGGTGGGGTCGGCGGCGTCGCTGGCGGCGGTGCCTTCAGCGAGGCCGGAACGTCGAGCACTTCGCGGATCTCGCGCAGTTCGGTCGCGACGTGCTCGGCGATCGGAGGCCCGGCGGGCTCGGGCGGCGACGGCGGAGGTGGAGGTCAGGCTGGCGGGGCCGGCTCCGGCGGTGCGGGGGGGTCCGGGGGTGACGGCGGCTCGGGTGCTGCCAACCAGACGACGGGGGAGTCGGGAGGCCTGGGCACACCCGGTCGACCGGGTGGGTCGGCCTCGATACCGGGCGCCGGCGGCGCACCCGGGCCGGGAGGCCCTGGCGGTCCGGGCGGCTCGGCCTTCGGAGGGGGACTGGACCTCGCGGGCTCGATGTTCCTCAACTTGACGTCGGTGCAGGGAGACACGGCGACGGGTGGCCCCGGCGGAACGGGCGGGTCGGGAGGAACCGGCGGCTATGGGGGGGTCGCCGGAGGTGGAGGTGTTGGGGGCACCGGCGGCAGCGGGGGTGCCGGAAACCTCCTGGGCAGCGGAGGTGGCGGTACCTCGGGCGGGGCGGGCGCCGCGGGAGGTCGGGGAGGATCCGCCACCCGGGGGGGCCCGGGTGGAACCGGTGGGATCGGGGGAACGGCCCTCGGCGGCGGGGTGTTCAGCAACGGTCCTCTCACTCTCGTGAAGAACGCCTTCTCGAGCGACGCGGTCGCCGGAGGGGCGGGGGGAAGCGGGGGCAACGGCGGATCGGGCGTCGCCGGTTCCCAGGGCGGTGCCGGCGGCCTTGGAGGGAACGGCGGCGGCGGGGGCGGCGGAGGGATGAACGGATCCGGCGGCGCCGGCGGCAACGGAGGGGCCGGCGGCTCGGGCGGAAGGGGCAGTTCGGGCGGACCGTCCGGAAACGGTGGCGGCGGCGGAAACGCCCTCGGGGGCGCCGTCTACAACGTCACGGTGCCGGTCCGAGAGACAGGCAACTCATTCCGCAGCGACCGGGCGACCGCGGGGACGGGCGGGGTCGACAATTGCACTTCCGGGCTTGCCTGTCCGGGTGGAGGCGGCCTCGGAGGACCGGCGGGCAACGGCGGCGCGGGAGGCGCCGGGGGCTTCGACGGGAGCGGAATGTCCCAGGGGATGAACGGGACGTCGGGGGCGACCGGACTGACGGGCGCGACCGGAGCTGCCGGCTCGTCGGGCGCGAGCGGCCCCAACGGGACGTCCCGGTATCCGGATCAGAACTAGCGATCCGCGACGCCGCGGGCCGACCAACGCCCCAACCATGGACGTCGGCACGCTGCCAGCATGCCGTTGGCTCGGTCAGGGCGCCTTCCGACTATCCTCCGTGGGGAGGAGACCAGCGTCCGGCAGCCCTGAGGACGTAGAGCGCATCTGTCGTGACCCAGTCGTTCCTTCGCTGCCGGCGAGGCGGCGCCCAGTTCACATATTCGCAGCCGAATCGATACTCCGAAGAGACACGGTAGAATCGGGCGTCCGCCGGCCAGCCTCCGTCTTTGAGCTCCCGGGCTTCCAGCCACTCCAGGGCTTCGCGGCAGCGGGGGTCTCCGAGGAGACCCAATTCGGCCAGGCCCTTGAGACCCCCGAGGACGTCGTAATGCCAGTAGAGCGGGTAGTGCAATCGGAGGAAGTCCGCACGCATCACCGTCCCGGTCGAACGCCGCCGGAAGAGCCCTCGCCCGAGGAACACCTCGGCGGCACGCAACGCAGCGCGCCGCGCCGCGGGGGACTTGGTCCGCGTCGCGAACGCCGTCAGTCCCCGCATCGGAAGCAGAGTCTCCATGAACGACGACGTGTCTCCTCGAGCGGACAGGGCACAGTTCCATCCGCCGTCCGGCCACTGCCAGCGTTGCAACAGCTCTGCGAGGTGGCGAGTTCGTCCGTCGAGGGGTCCCAGCCGGGCGGCGTACAACAGGGCGTTGCCGTGCTGCGATGCGCACCTCCGGTATCGGCCCGCTAGGAGGGGGACTCCCGTGCCATTCCGGCCGACCGAGGACGGGTCGTCGATGCGCACCGTTCGGTCGAATTTGGGCTGCAGCCACATGCCGAGCGCTCGATCCAGGACGGGCCCCAAAGTGGGTTCGCCGGACGGGTACCCGATATCCGCCAGCGTCGCCAGGGCCCAGTGGATCCCCTGCCAGTATCGATAGACTCCTCCGAATTGCCCCGGCCGATGCGGTGCGTGTCCTCTCGTCAGGAGCGCTTGCACCCGGGGGGATCGACGGACCTCGTGCTCCAGCGCCCGGATCGAGCGGCTGGAGCGGGGCTCACCCAGAACCCGTACCTGAGTTCGCCATCGAATCGAAGGCTCCCCGGACCGGCGGAGCTGCCGGATCAGTTCCCGTCTATTCGGATCGACGCGTCTCACGGGTCCGTCCGGTCTCGACGGCCCAACGATTCCGAACTAAATTGCGGTTTCAGTATCGCAGTTGCCCGTACTCGGCCGGGAGCCTCCGTTGGGACAGGAGGTCCCATCGTTGAGCTAGTGCGGGGGCGCCTGGCTCACGACCCCACCCGGTCGAGCACGAGGAGCGCGCGCAGGGTGATCATCTTACTCGGTTGCCCCTCCGCCCCGAGCGCAAGCGGCGTAGGACGCTTCTCCGGGTTCTGCGCGTACCAACGGGCCGATTCGGGGTCGGGGTCCGGCTGATGAGCGTCGAGGTTCCAGCGCCCGTCCGCGCGCCGCTTCTTGCGCAGAAGCTCTAGCGCGAACCGAAGTCGATGATCGTCAGCGTAGCCGAGCGCCGTCAGGCAGTCCAATCCGATCAGGAGGTCGTAGTAGTAGTGCGTCGGCCAGTGGAAGCGGTACCACGGCTCGTACCGATCCCCCTGGATGTGGAGTTCCCGCTCCAGATAGTACTCCGCGCCCCGCTCGACGCACTCTCGCATCGCGGCGGTCCACTTCGAGCGCGGGAACGCGACGAACGCGCTCAGCCCTTCCCACGCATCCAGCGAGCGGCTCGTCGCCGGGCCGTCGGTGGAAAACCGGCACGTCCACCCCCCCTTGGGGTGCGCTGTCCGGGCGATCCATTCCAGGGTCTTGCGCACCCGGGGGTCGTCTTCGTACCCCAGGCGGACCAGCGCGCGCGCCATGTTCGCCGTGTAACAATGGTGCCCCTTCCCCTTCCCGAACCC
>DASYZN010000254.1:0-3843 GCA_035946105.1 Thermoplasmata archaeon
CGGGCCGGGATCCCGACCGACTCTACCCTCGCGCTGGGCAGCGGACCGGTCGATTTCGATTCCCTCGCGAAGGCGATCCGGCGCTCGGTCGGCCATGACGGTATGCGCGCCGAGGACGCCCGCACGATCGCCGCGCACGTCCTGAACTATTTCGGGTTCAACGAGCGGATCATCGACAACGTGCTCGAACCCGACGACCGCGACACGTTCTACATGCTCGAGGACACGGGCATCCTGGAAACCGAACGGGACGAGACGACCCTCTACGACGGCAGGGAGTGGCGCATCCACTACTGGATGTTCCGCAAGGACCGCATCTTCGACCTGGCCCGCGAGGAGACCGAGGCGATGGCCGCCGCCGGCGAGATGGACATCGTCTACTCCCCGAACACGGCCCGATCGGGCGCGTTCCGGCTCCCGCACGGGGAGCACGGCACCGGCCTCGCGGCCCATGCCGTCTACCACGAGCTCGGTGACGAGATCTGGCTCGAGCGGCGGGGCCCTCCGACGGAGAGCCTCCTGCCGAAGGGCGCGAAGGCGCCGAAGGCCCCCAAGCGCCCTTCGCGCATCAAGTAGGCCCGCCGCCGCCATCCTATCGGGGGATCCCGGGGCCGCCCGGCAACGGTTTGACCAAAGCCGCCTCGGGTCCCGCATGCGGCGGATCCTCCTTTTGGCCCACCGCGTCCCCCCCTCCGGCTCGTTCACCTTGAACGACCTCGCCGGAGGGGCGGGCCGGATGGACGAGGTCGCGCGCGTGGTCTCCACCGCGTTCACCCTCTCGAACGACCTTCGGAGGGACACCGAGGTGACCGTCCTGTTCGTCCGCGACCCGCCCCCGTCGGCCCGGCGGATCCATCTCGTCGGATCGCGCCTTCGGCATCTCAACCCCGACGAGCGGTCGACCGCGGCGCTCCTGAAGAACGCCTTGGTCCGATCGATCCCGCTCTTAGGGGAGGTCGAGTCCTCCCCCGGACTGCTCGTCGGCCCCGTCGACCCCGCGGCCGAGCTCGAGCGCTTCGCCCGACTCCCGGAGGCGTTCTGGCTCTCCGAGGACGGGAGCCCGGTCCGCGACGCGCCGCTCTTCTCGGCCGGATTCACGGCGATCCTGAGCGATCCCACCGATCCGCTCCCTCAGGAGCGGGCGCTCTTCGAGCGGGTGGGGCTCCCGAGGATCTCCCTCGGACCCCGTTCCATGAGGAGCTCGCAATGCGTCGACCTCCTCCACCAGGAGGCGGACCTCCGGGAGGCGGCGGAGGCTAGGCGGGAGGCGCCACGATCGGGAGATCCGCCGGCTCGATCGCCTCCCGAAGCGACCTCGCCCTGAGCCCCCCGATCACCGCGGTCAGCCGGACGAGTTCGCGGGGCTCGGAGCGGATCCGGGTCCCCAGGAGGAGGCGCCGGGGTTCGCCGAGCCGTCGGCGCATCGTCGAGACGACCCGGTCGAGGGTCCGCAGGGTGAGGTTCGATCCTCCGTCCAGGTGGAGAAGGGCCGACGGCGCGAGGTCCAGGGAGAAGTCGAGCAGGCCCTCCGAGAGCGCCTGCTGGACGAGCCGCTCCGGCTCGGAGATGTGGTACTCCCCCATCAGGAGGGTCGAGAGCCCCGACTCCGCGAGGTGGCCCTTCAGGCTCGCGAGGTCGACGTTGAGCTGCGAAGGGTGGTCGACCATGTCGACCAGGTTCGTCACGAGGGCGTGCACGTAGGCGTTGCGCACCTGGAAGACCCTATGGAGGGGGAGCGCCTCGAACCGCCGGAGCTTCTCGTTCGACAGGGCGAGGAGGAGCCCGCCGAGCCGCTCGAGCTCCCCGAGCGCCTCGGAAACATTCTCCCGACGGCCCGGGTTCGTCTCGAGCTCGACCTGGAACGGCAGGAAGGCGATCGGGATCGCCAGGGCCTCCGTCTTGCGGAGCTCCGAGGCGAGGTAGGGGAGGAGCGCGCTGCCCGTCCCGCCCCCGAGTCCGGCGAGCAGGAAGACGATCTCGAACCGGGAGAGCCGTCGGAGGATCTCCTCCCCGCCGTCGGCGACGGCGTCCCGCACGGCGGAGCGGTCGCCGCCGCTCCCCCGTCCGCGCAGCCGCCGCTCGCCGAGCAGGATCCGCTGCTCGACGGGGAGCCTCAGGAGGTGGGGGGCATCGGTATTGACGGCGAACGTCGTGACCCCGGGACTCCCGAGGCCGATCAGGTCGTGGACGGCGTCCCCGCCGGCCCCCCCGAGGCCGACGACGGCGCAGCCGAACTCGCCGGCCCGGTCGGCCCAGGCGGCGATCGAGTCCGGGTCCATCCGCCCCTACAAGTCGCGGCTACGGCGGCGGAGCGCCCTCGGCGGCGGCGACGGGATCGCCGTCGCGGCGCGAGCGGCCGGTGAGCGAACCCACGTGCTCGAGCCGGCTACGGATGTACTCCCGCACGGCGGATCGTACCGCATCGTCGACGCTGACCGAGTTCCCCTCGCGGACGAACTCCTCGAGCTGGCGGTTATCCTGCCGGGAGAGGTCGACGACGACCTTGCGGATGTTCGGGGGCGGGAGGTTCATCTCGACGAACTTCTCGAGGCCCTCGCGGATCGTGTCGGAGATCGTGGCGACCGATTTCGCCTGCTGGATCGCCTTCAGCTTCTCGAGGAGGTCCTGCGGGATCCGGACCGTCACCCGCTCGGAGGTATCGACCATCGATGTCCGACAATGTGGCCAACTTTGTCAGACGTATGTATGCTGGATTTACCATTTAATCCTTTGGATTGTGGGTCGGCGAGCGTCCGCCCTAGGCAACGGCATTCGGCGGCCCCTCGATCACGCCGACTGGGTCGGGTCGGCTCGTCGGGAACGTTCCCCCGGGCCGACGGCCCGACCTAAGGTTGGTGGAGAACCGCCCGCCTCCGGCCGCCTCGAAACCCAGAGCGCGACGGTACCGCCCGCCACGAAGGTGGCCCCGATCAGGACGAGGAACCAGGCCGCCCCGGGCCCCCAGGTGAGCGACTCATTTTTGAGCGCGGAATGGCCCTGAAAACTGTCGCCGGGGCCCATCGGCTGTGCCGGAGAGTACCAGGATCCATCGGCCTGATAGAATGACCAACTACAGGTCGTCCCGCCCTGCGATGGCGACCCACTCGGCACCCCGAGGGGAGGAATGAACCCGCGAGCGTCGGTGCACATAGCACCAGGTAACTCTCCCGCCATGACCGCAAGGGAGGCGATCGAGGCCGCGACCGAGATGAGGGCCAGGGTAAGCAGGAGCCGACGCCCGCGATCCGGCCGAACGAGGCCCGCGACCACCCCCGCCACGGTGGAGAGGAGCGCGGAGACGATCGTGAACGCGACGATCACCTGCATCAGACCCCCCGTCGATGGGAGGTGGGCCCGCGCGTACGATGACGAGAAGTCGCCGGAGGGGCCGCTCGCCGTCACCTCGAACGCCGCCAAAGTCTCGACGTACGTCGGGGAGTTCCCCGGGTCACCCGAGACCTCGTACCAGGGCGCCAGGAGCGACGAGAGGAGGAAGAGCGATCCCGTCAGAATGAGTGCGGCGGAGGCCCGACGAAGACGTCGTGTCGTCATCGACCTGACGCCCGGCACATCGGAGTCGAAGATATAGGCTTGGCCATCCGAGGGGGACCCTGCTGCAAGACCATCGACGAACTGCGGTTCTGCCCCGGTGCTGTAGATGCCCTCCAACGTTCGCCCGAACCCGGCGGGATCGTCCCGTACAGCCCCCCGGGAGATTCGCTCCATTCGTCGGGACGTTCGGCGGCCTACGCCAGCCGATCGAGGTCGGGAAGGTCAGGGGCCGGGGGGGGCCGGTACGCGGCCTACCCTGGGGCGGCGGCCGGCGCTTCCGATCGCGGGCGG
>DASYZN010000255.1:0-4798 GCA_035946105.1 Thermoplasmata archaeon
CTCCTCGACGAGTTCGCCTGAAGGCGCGCTCCGGCCGTCAGCCGCGCCCCGTCCTCTCGAAGGCGTAGGCGTCGCCTTCGTGGAAGGCGACCGTCCATCCGGGCAGGACCTCGAGCGGCGCCGGCAGGAACGGACGGAAGAGGGTCGAGCTGGCGCCGGTCACCAGGACGAAGTCGACCCCGAGATCCGAGAGGCCCCGGACGCCGGACGCCGGCAGCGTTCCGTTCGTGAGGTCGGCGACGAGGATCGCGTAGGAGGCGTTGATCGAGACCCCGGCGGGCTGCATCGGGTAGAGCAGGACGGCCTGGGGGGCGTATCCCGCCACGAACTCGGCCGCGCTGCCGGGGGCGACCAAGACGCGCGCCCCGTTTGGGAGCCCGAGTTCGCTCCAGTCGAACAGGTCGAAGTCGGCGGCCGTGACGTTGCCGAACGCTCGGTAGAGGCTGTGCTCGTACTCCGGGAGGGCGGTCGCGCTCGTGACGGCGCCGGGGACGATGAGCAGGGCGACCGAGAGCAGCGCCACCCAACGGATCCAGGGGCGACGACACGACCGCCCTCGGTCGCCCGGACCGGGCCGGCTCGGTGGGGTCGGAACCTCGACCCCCGTGGGGCGGCCTTGCGAAAGCCCCCGGTCGACGGCGAGACCGAGGGGGACCGCCGCGACCAGGGTGAAGAGGCTCGTGAGGAGGATCGACGTCTCGCCCAAGCTCGTGAGGCCGAGCGGACCCCCGAGCGATTCGGCGCCCTGATGGGCGGCGAGGCCCAGGAGGAGGATCAGACCCGCGACGACGCCCCCGGCGGCCACGGCCCGACCGAGGCCGAGGTAGCGATGCGCGGCCTCCGCCCGCCCCGAGCCGGCGATCACGAGGATCGCGGCGCCGAGGACGAGGAGGATCGCGAGCTCCGCCCGTACGACGGGGAAGGGGGAGAACGCGACGTCGGTCGGTCGGAAGAGGAACGGATCGGCGAGCCCGACGAACTGCCCGAGGGTGACCCCGCTCCCGGAGGCCGGGATCGGCGCCGCCCCGGCCGGCAGTCCGGGGTGCAGGAGACCGCCGGCCCCCGCGACCTCCGCGAGGACGCTGGGCCACGCCACGAGCGCCCCGATCCCGACGGCGGCTGCCCATCGGGCGATCCACGGGAAGGGGCGCCCCGAGAACGCCGGCCGGGCGAACGGGGCGAGGGCGGCGATCGTGAGGAGCACCCAGATCGGTCCGGCCGGGTTCAGCGAGGCGGCCACGCCGGCGAGCGCCCCGAAGGAGAGGGCGTCGCCCCATCGCAGGAGGGTCCGGCCGTGCCACGGCGAGAGGCCGGCGAAGAGGAGGAGGACGAGGGGGAACGCCGCGACGAAGTCGTTGCTCCCGCCGACGAGGACCCGGGTCCACGAACCAACGAAGGCGAAGACGATCGCGAGCAGCGCCCCGTCCGAGGGCCGACCGATGAGGCGCTCGCCGACGACGTACGCCCCGAGCGGGGCGAGGGCGAAGAAGAGCGGCGTGACGAGGAGAGACGTCCGGGCCGGCGGGAGTCCGTAGACGGACTGGTACGCCCCGAGCCAGGCCGTCGTGCCCTGCGGATACGCCAGGGCGAACGGGGTCGACGGAAGGTAGGTGTAGGCAATGTGGTGGAGCCCGACGAGCCGGGACACGAAGTAGGTGAGCACCCCGGAATCGAACGTGTTCCCCGTCGGGATGGGGAAGGCGATCGCGAGCTCGCCGAGGCCGAGCACGAGCGCGCTCGCGACGGCGATCAGCGGGGCCGGACGGCCGAGGCAACGGATCCAAGCCATGAAGCGCTCGGGGAGCCGCGAGGGACCGGGCGACCGAGCGAGCTCGACGGCGAGAGCGATGCCCCCGATCCCCAAGAGGGCCGGCACCGTGCCTTCGAAGAACCCGCCGAGCGGGAGCGCGACGAGGAGGTAGAGGAGCCCTCCGCCCACGTAGAGGTCGATCAAGAGGCGCGCGATGGGACTGGGGTCGGCGAGGAAGACGGACCAGCGGGCGAGCGGCCGTCGGACGGCCTCGCCGAGGACGACGAAGCCGAGCGCGAGCAGGGCGAGCTCAGCCGCCCAGGGCCAGTAGGCGGGGCCGGGCCAGCTCACGGGGGCGCTACGCCCCCGGGAGTTTAGCGGGTTCGCCGGGGGCCGCCGTAGAGCGAACCCTCATAGGCGGGCTCGGGCCGTCGGGAGCCGAGGACGGGAACGCGTTTGGAAGCCCCCGCGACGCGAGCCCGCGACGGGCTCAGCTCGGTCACGTTCGGCACCCTCCTCATGCTGGTCGGCACCCTCGGGTTCGTCGCCCAGGGGTTCGTCTCCCGGGTCATCCTCGCCCGGACCCTGAGTCCCGTGGAGTGGGGCGACTTCTCCCTCGGCCTCGCCCTCGCGGGGCTGCTCTCGTCGGTGGGGACGCTCGGGCTCCCCCAGGCGATCGCCCGCAACCTCCCGTTCGCGCAGTCCGATGCCGAGCGGCGGTCGATCGTCAAGAGCTCGTTCCGGGTCACCCTCGCCTCGGCCCTCGGCCTTTCGGGCCTCCTCTACGCCTTCGGGGTCTACATCGGCCTCGCCTACGGATCGCCGACCCTCGCCCTCACGATCGAGTTCTTCGCGGTCTCGGTGGGGTTCGCGATCGTCTCCTCTCTGATCGCCTCGATCTTCCAGGGCTACGAGGACGTCCTTCCGAACGCCCTCTTCCTCCAGATCGTGAACCCGGGGCTCTTCATCGTCTTCCTCCTGGTCGCGCTGAAGAGCGTACCGAGCGGGGCGGTCCTGACGGGCGCCCTCGTCTCCTACCTGAGCGCGGGGGCCACGACCCTCGTCGTGCTCGCCCTTTACGGCCGGGCCCGCCTGCGCCGCCGGCTCCCGGTGGGTCCCGAGGCCCGCGGCGTCGCGCGCAAGCTCTTCCTGTTCGCCGCCCCCCTCTTCCTGGTCTCGGTGATGGGCTACCTCACCGGGAACGCCGACACCCTCTTCCTCGGGATCTACCACCAGGGCGACGTCGGCTTCTACACGGCGGCCCTGTCGCTCGCCCGGCTTGTCCTCGTCGGGGTCGGCGCCCTCTCCTACATCTACCTCCCCGTGGCGGCGCGCTTCCTCCGCCAGGGGGACACGGCGTCGATCCGCCTCACCTACGTCACGGCGACGAAGTGGATGGTGCTCGTCTCGCTCCCGCTCTTCCTCGTCTTCTTCTTCCTGCCAAACCCGTCGATCGGGTTCGTCTACGGGTCGCTCTACGCCCCGGGGACCCGCCCGTTGCAGATCCTCGTCCTCGGCGCCTTCTTCGCGACCCTCGTCGGACCCGCCTCGGCCGCCCAGGTCTCCTTCGGCCAGACGCGGCTACTGGTCTACAACAACGCGATCACCGGCGCCGTCGACGTCGGGCTGAGCTTCGCCCTGATCCCCTCGATGGGGATCGTCGGCGCCGCCGTCGCCTGGTCCGTCTCGAACGCCCTCAACCCGATCCTCTCGACCGTCGAGCTCGCCGCCCTCTCCGGGATCCACCCGATCCGGGCCCACTACCTGCTGCCGGTCGTCGGGACCGCGCTGCCCGTCATGGCGGTCTTCCTCGCCGTCCCGTTCTCCCCGTCGTTCTTCCTGCTCCCGCTCCTCGTTATCGGGATCGCGGGGGGCTTCGTCCTCGTCGTGCTCCTCACCGGGAGCGTCGACCGGGGGGACCGGTTGGTCCTCGAGGTGATCGAGGGGATGATCGGTCGGCCCCTCACCCTCCTGCGCCGGATCGGCAACTGGCGCCTCCGTCACTCCTTCCGTTCCCGACCCTAGCGGGGGCGGCTTCGCCCGCTCCTCCCGGACGTGCTCGATGAGGAGGAGCACGACCCCTCCCGCGAGGAGGAAGAAGACGTAGACCGCGACCGTGTTCGCGGCGTCGGTGTTCCCGGAGGCCTCGAGGACCGCCGCGGAGACGAGCAGGACGAGGGCGCCCGCGATCGGGTAGCGGCCATCCATCCGGGCGTAGACTGAGTAGGCCATGTAGGCGAGGAGGAGCAGGAGGAACGTCTCCTCGTACGGGAAGGCCACAGGGGCCCGACGCGGGCCGGGGGTTAAACCCTCCCGAGGCGGTCGATCCCCCTTGTCCGTTCGCTCCGTCGCTCGCGGGGGCATCCCGACCGACCGACCGCGGGACGAGCTCTCCCGCGGCGGCGAGAACGGTTCGGCCGTCCGGTCGGAATCGGTCCGGGGCCGTTCCGGAGCACGTTCGACGACGGCCCGGGCCCGAGAGCGTTACATACTTTGGCATTCCTTATCATGGACGCCTCGGAGAGTCTCTACTTTGCCGCCGCCCGACCTTCGTCGTTCCATCGTGCCCATGGTCCTCGGGCTCGCGATGCTCATCGTGGTCGTGACGGCCGCGATCGCCCCGAACACGGGGGCCGTCCCCGCCGTCTCGAACTGCCAGTACAACACCTGCCCCTCCTCCAGCCCTCCGACCCCTTGGCTCCTGTACGGGACCGTGATCGGGGCGATTCTGGTCGCGGCCCTCGCGGCGTTCCTGTTGCTGACCGGTCGACTGCGCCGCCGCCGGCCGCCGACGGAGCCCGAGGACGAAGGGGAGGCTCCCGCCGGGGTGACCCGACCCCGCGCGCCGCCCCCCGAGCCGTACTCAGAGGAGCCGGAGGCGGTCGCCGACGACACCCAACCCGTCTACTCCGAGGAGCCCCCAGCCGAGACCGGGGAACCCCCGGCCGACACCAGCGGCGGGGGCGGGAACGGCGGATCGGTCGACGACATCGACTCGCTGATGAACGAGCTCGAGAAGATCGGGCGCGAGAACCGCTAGGCGCCGCG
>DASYZN010000256.1:0-1799 GCA_035946105.1 Thermoplasmata archaeon
ATCCCGGACCGTGTACCGCCCGGGCATCCAGAACGCATGCACCTCCCGCTTGAGGTCCCGGTCGGTCAGGCTCCGAACGGAGCGCTCGACCTCGGACCAGACCCGTCGGGAGTACCCATCGAACTGTGGCCAGTCGGCCGGGGTCCGATGCGGGTCGGCAAAGAGCCGACCAAGCTCCTCGTCGGTGTCGCGACCCTGCACGAGGAAGACGAGCCAGACTTCCTGAACGTTCAGGATGTGGACGAGCGTTCGGAACCACGAATCGTGACCGAGGCCCCTCGATCGGAAGGCGGCCCGAGCCCCGGCGCTCCGGGCTCGGCGGACGAATCGGGCGAAGACGATGCGGTTGTAATGGACGATCTCCTGAGCGTCCTGAGGTGAGAATCCCATCGAGCCTCCCGGAGTCCTCCAGGGAGGTCCCGATAGAAAGGGTGACGGTGCGCCGCGCGGTGTCGGATCGGAGTCGGTCGGAACGCCGTCCGCTCCTTCCGCCGGGTATTCCCCGAAGTACCCGCCTAGGGCGGGAACCGATGAGCCGCTGGAGAGGATCGAACTCTCGACCTGCTGATTACAAATCAGCTGCTCTACCGACTGAGCTACAGCGGCAGGTTCCTTCCCGGTTCCCGCGCCGTTGGGAGGTGCGGGGTGGGCGATTATGCTTGCCCTCATCACGAACAAAGGGTCGGCCAGGGAGGGGCCAACGGGTCGGCGCGAAGTACCGGTCCCGTGGGAACGCGGCTACCCGACGTCTCGCGGCGCACCGGATCCCCAGGGTCCTTCGAGCGGATCTAGGCCGCTCTTCCGGTGGGAGGGCCGACCGGGGAGAGCGATCAAGTCGCTTGGAAGGAGCCCGACAACGTCCGAGGGTCGCGGGATCGCACCCCCCCTCGAATCATCCCCGGGTTCTTCGAGCTGGATAGAGCGAGATCACCCTGGAACCGACGTCGGCCGTACGGCTCCCATCGATCGGCTGGGCCGATAATGCGTTCCACTAGATTGCGAACCTACCCGATAGGACCCGGCGGGCCGGGCCGGCTCCAAACGATTATTCCTCTCGGTCGCTCCCCCGGACCAACGTGTCCGCCTCCGACCCGGCCCCGCCGACGATCCGTGCCCCACGGGGTACGATCCTCAGCTGCCTCGGCTGGCCCCAGGAGGCCGCCCTCCGGCTGCTGATGAACAACCTCGATCCTGAGGTGGCAAGAGATCCCGAGCATCTCGTCGTCTACGGCGGCCGAGGCAAGGCGGCTCGGAGCTGGGCGGCCTTCGACCGCATCGTGGGCGAGCTCCGCCGCCTCGGGCCGACCGAGACCCTGCTGATCCAATCCGGCAAGGCCGTCGGGGTCTTCCGGACCCATCGGGAGGCGCCCCGGGTCCTCATCGTGAACGCCCAGATCGTTCCACGCTGGGCGACGGACGAGATCTTCTGGGACCTCGAGGCGCGGGGACTCACGATGTACGGCCAGATGACCGCCGGCAGCTGGATCTACATCGGGACGCAAGGCATCCTGCAAGGGACTTACGAAACCTTCGCCGCCGCCGCGCAAAAACATTTCGGCGGCGATCTCAAAGGCAAGCTGGTAGTCACCGGCGGCATCGGCGGCATGGGCGGCGCTCAGCCTCTCGCCGCCACCATGAACGGCGCCGCCTTCTTGGGCATCGACGTCGATCCCGACCGCATCAAGAAGCGCCTCAAGACCGGCTACATCGACGTGATGGTCAACAGCCTCGACGAGGCTCTACGCATCCTGAAAAACGCCGTCCGCAAAGGTGAAGCTACTTCCGTCGGACTCGTTGGC
>DASYZN010000257.1:0-2849 GCA_035946105.1 Thermoplasmata archaeon
GGGCCCTCGAGGAGGTCGGGTTCCGCCATCCGCTCGCGGAGGCGGCGTGGGGCAAGGCGGAGGTCCGGGCGTTCGCGCGGACGGCGGGGCTACCAAACGCCGAGGAGCCGTCGAACGCCTGCCTCGCCTCACGGGTCCGCCGGGGGCAACCGATCACCCGCGAGCTCCTCGAGCGGGTCGGACGTGCGGAGGAGTTCCTCCTGGCCCGGGGGTTCCGAAGGGTCCGGGTCCGCACCGACGGATCGGGCGCCCGGGTCGAGGTCGACCCGTCCGAGGTCCCGCGGCTCCTGGCCGAGCCGTTCGCCAACGAGGTCCAGCGGGAGCTCACCGGACTGGGGTTCGACCCGGTCGCGCTCGATCCCCGGGGCTACGGGGGGCGCCCGAGCGCTTGACGGCCCGCGAGGCGGCCCGACCGTCGGCCCCCGCGAGCGGCGCGGACCGATTCCGACTCGAGACGGAGATGCAGCCGCAGGGCGACCAGCCCGCGGCGATCCGCGAGCTCGTCCGGCGGGCGAGATCGCCGGAGCGGTTCATCACGCTCCTCGGGGTGACCGGCTCGGGCAAGACGTTCACGATGGCCCACGCCATCGAGGAGCTCCAGCGGCCGACCCTCGTCGTCTCGCCGAACAAGACCCTCGCGGCCCAGCTCGTGAGCGAGTTCCGGGCGCTGTTCCCGTCGAACGCCGTCGAGTACTTCGTGAGCTACTACGACTACTACCAGCCGGAGGCCTACGTCCCCCAGATCGACCTCTACGTGGAGAAGGACGCCTCGATCAACGACGAGATCGACCGGCTGCGCCACCGCGCGACCCAGGCGCTCCTGACCCGCCGGGACACGCTGATCGTCGCCTCGGTGAGCTGCATCTACGGCCTGGGATCCCCGGAGGACTACCGAGCCTCGGTGATCGGCCTCACCCGGGGGGCCGAGGTGGGACGCCAGGAGCTGCTCGCCAAGCTTGTCCGGATGAAGTACGCCCGCAACGACACCGAGCTCAAGCGGGGCCGCTTCCGGGTCCGGGGCGGGACCGTCGACGTGATGGACGCCGGGGAGTCGGTCCACCGGATCGTGCTCGACGGGCCCCGGGTCGACTCGATCGTCGAGATCGATCCGGTGACCGGGGAGGAGCGCCGGGAGCTCGACCAGCTCACCGTCTTCCCCGCGACCCACTTCCTCACGGTCGACGAACGGCTTCGGGGGATCCTCGCCGAGGTCACCCGGGAGAAGGAGGAGCGGGTCGCCGAGCTCCTGCGCGAGGAGAAGGTCGTCGAGGCGCAGCGGCTGAAGAGCCGCACGGAGTACGACGTCGAGATGCTCAAGGAGACGGGCTACTGCTCCGGGATCGAGAACTACGCCCGCTACTTCGCCGGGCGCAAGCCCGGGGAGGCGCCGTACACCCTGCTCGACTTCTTCCCGAAGGACCTCCTGGTCTTCCTCGACGAGTCCCACGTGACCGTCCCCCAGTTGGGCGGGATGTTCAAGGGCGACCGATCCCGCAAGGACACCCTCGTCGAGTTCGGATGGCGGCTCCCGTCCTGCCGGGACAATCGCCCCCTCAAGATCTCCGAGTTCCTCGCCAAGGTCCCCCAGATCGTCTTCGTCTCGGCGACCCCCGGGCCCTTCGAGCGGAAGGCGTCGAACGGGGTCGTCGAGCAGATCATCCGGCCGACGGGGCTCGTCGACCCCGAGATCGAGGTGCGGCCCACGAAGGGCCAGATCGCCGACCTCGTGACCGAGCTGAAGGCCGTGATCGGGAGGGGGGACCGGGCGCTCGTCACCACCCTCACGAAGGCGACGGCCGAGGAGCTCTCCCGCTACTTGGCCGACCTCGGGCTCAAGGTCCGCTACCTCCACTCCGACGTGGAGACGCTCAAGCGGATCGAGATCCTCCGGGACCTGAGGCTCGGGCGGTTCGACGTCCTGGTCGGGATCAACCTGCTCCGCGAGGGGCTCGATCTCCCCGAGGTGAGCCTGGTCGCGATCCTCGACGCGGACAAGGAGGGCTACCTACGGAGCGAGACGTCCCTCATCCAGACCTCGGGGCGGGCCTCGAGGAACGTCCTCGGAAAGGTCCTCCTCTACGCCGACCGCCGCACGGGGTCGATGGAGCGGGCGATCGCCGAGATGAACCGGCGTCGGGAGGCCCAGGTCCGCTACAACGAGGCCCACGGGATCGTGCCGACCACGATCCGCAAGGAGGTCCGCGCGCTCCTCGCCGAGGAGGAGGCCGCCCCGTCGGGGGACCTCTCGACCTCGGGCCTCGGCAAGAAGTGGAAGTCCCGCCTTCCCCTCCTCCTCGCGAACCTCGAAGAGGAGATGCGGCTCGCCTCGGAGCGGCTCGAGTTCGAGGAGGCCGCCCGGATCCGGGACCGGATCCGTCTCCTCGAGGAGAAGGCGGGCCTCACGGCCCGCCGCAAGGCCCGCCGGGCCGCCGCCCCCGGATAGGGTGACCCCCCCAAACCCCGACGATCGACCGGGGCGAGATCCCCGCCAGGGATGGTCCGCTCGTTCGGCTCAGGGGGACGGGCCGCCCGATTCCGACGAGCGGGGGTGCCGCCCCTTCGGAAGGCGCCCGGTGAGGAAGGCGGAGACGACCAGGGCCGCCACGAAGAAGCCCAGCATGACCACGAAGACGTTGTCGTAGGAGGTCACGAGGGCGTTCTGCAGGCTCGACGCGTAGGCGAGGCAGCTCGGGGCGCTCGGTCCTCCGGGACCGCACCCGCCCCCGGTGAGGAGGGGTTTCAGCGAGGTGAACCGGGCCTCTTGGAAGCTCGCGAGGAGCGAGACGCCCATCGCCCCCCCGAGGGACTGGATGAACTGGACGAGGCCCGTCGCGGCGCCCACGTCCTTC
>DASYZN010000258.1:0-6031 GCA_035946105.1 Thermoplasmata archaeon
AGCTTCGTGAAGCTTTCCGAGGGGCGCATCTCCTTTCGCAGGGCATCGTACACGTCCTTCCGGAGGGCGACGTTCCGGGATGGCATGCATATGAGTATGCGTATATGGATTTAGGCGTTGCGCTCGGGCGGGCGCCCCGGATCGCTCCGGCGCCAGTCCCAGGGCCGCTCTGGGACCCCCGACCGTCGGAGGGACCGGTCCCAAGTCCGAACTTCCGGCTCTCCGAGGTGGAGGAACCCCTCTATATTGGGAGGTCAAACGGGATTCGGACGACCATGCTCCCGAGGCGGTCCATCGCGCGGCTGGGTGGGCTCGTGGTCTCGGCGGTCCTCTACTTCCTCTCGGGCTCGAACATCGTCTTCGCCGTCTCGCAGGGCCGCAGCCTCGAGCCGTTCCTCGGACCGTCGATCCTCTTCGGGGGATTGGCGACGGTCGCGCTCCTGTGGTCCCTGCGACGACCCGAGGCGGCCGAACCCGCTCGACGGGGCACGTTCTGGTCGTTTGCCGCCAAGGTCGTGGGGACGATCCTCCTCGCCTACGGCGGCGCGGATGGGGTCCTGACCACGCTGGTTCTGGGAGAAGGACCCGCCCTCGTCTCGGCCTCGCTCCCGATCGGCGCCGGGATCGTGCTGTGGTTCTGGGGCGCAATGGCCACCCCTATTCCGCCGCCCGTCCCGGTCCTGTGGACCCCGGCGGCGTCGCCGCCCGATCGATCCCTCGGACCGCCCTCCGCCCCCGCCGAAGGATCTCCGTCCTCCGTCCCGCCGGCGACCCTCGCGCCGCTCTACGAGGAGATCCGCCGTTCGGGGGTCGACGCCTTCCGGATCGCCCGTCGACTCATGTACCGCGTCACGTGGACCATCCTGGCGATCTATCTCGCCCCGTTCGGTCTCCTGGCGGCGGTCGTCCTCCCCCATCCGGGAGCCGATCTGCTTCCCCTGGCCGTCCTGATCCTTGCGGCGCTGATTGTCGTCCTGGTCGTCGTCGCCCTCCGTCTCGGGTGGCGGCAGCTCGACCGGGAGGTTGACTCCGGGCGGTTCCCCCCGCTCGACTGGCTCGAACAGCCGCCGCTCGTCGCCTTCGCCCGATGGGTGGGGCGGGTCGTCTTCCATGACCCTCCGAGAGA
Organism: Thermoplasmata archaeon; assembly: GCA_035946105.1. GTDB lineage: Archaea > Thermoplasmatota > Thermoplasmata > Lutacidiplasmatales > UBA184 > Lutacidiplasma. Next base: position 1,127 of record DASYZN010000258.1, read on the forward strand.
GCGCTCCCCCGCCGAGGAACCGAACACCCTCTCGGGGTCGGTCGGCGCTCTCCGATTCGCCCATCGGATGGCGAGGTCCGCCGAGCAGTCGGCCAAGTTCCTGTTCGTCGCGGTCTTCCTCGTCGCCGGGGCGGCGACCTACATCACGACGATGTCCGTGCTCTTGCGCTACTTTGGGGGCCTCAGCGAGGCCGGCCGCGATGCCGGCGTTTCGGTCCTCGCCGCCCTAGGGGTCGCGGGCTTGGCGTTCTACTGGCTCTACCGGATGCTCCGCGACGTCGACCGCCTCGACCGGCGTCTCGACGCGCTCGTGCAAGCCGAACAGTCGCTCGAGGCCGAATTCTGGGCCCGATTCTGACCCGGAGTGCCTCGAGTGCCGGACCCGATCCAGCGCCCAGACTTCCGGGTCGTCCTACGGATCCTCGAGGTCCTCTGGAGGAACGCGACCCCGATGCGTCGGACCCGGCTCCAACAGGCCTCGGGGACCAATTACACCCAGTTCGAGCGCTACCTCGACCTCCTGGTCGCTCGGGGACTCGTCGAACTCCGGGCGGGGGACGAGGGCGGCGTCTCGGTCGCCCTCACGCCCAAAGGGTTCGAGGCGCACCAGTTCCTCGTCAAGGGGCTCCGGGACCTTTTCTCGGAGCGTTCGCTCGGATAGTCCCGCGCTCCACATCGCCCGCCGCCCGGGGTCCCACGGGGACGGGGACGTCGCGGACTTACGTCGAGGGCGGGGGTTAAGCCGACCGAAACGTCGGGCCGATGATGCCCCAACGGCCTCGGCTGGTCGTCCTCGGACTCGACTCGGTGACGCCCGAGCTGATCTTCCGCCGATTCCGTCCCGTGATGCCGAACCTCTCCTATGTCCTCGACCACGCCGCCTTCGGCCCTTTGCGAAGCTGCGATCCGCCGATCACGATCCCCGCCTGGGCCGTGATGTTCACCGGCCGCGACCCGGGATCGCTGGGGCTCTACGGTTTCCGCAACCGTCGGCGCGGGAGCTATTTCGAGATGGAGGCGCCGACCCCGTCCGGCCTCCCATACCCGCCGGTCTGGGACCTCCTGTCGAGGGCCGGGCGGCGGGTCTGCGTCGTCGGGATGCCGCCGGGCTATCCTCCGCCCCCGGTGAACGGGATCTACGTCTCCGACCTGCTGACGCCCCCCGGAGCGACCGACATCGCGTCCCCTCCGTCGGTGCGGGCCGAGATCGAGGCCGCCTCCGGCGGATACCGGTTCGACATCGAGTTCCGGCGGGGGGACCGCGCGGGGACGGCCCGGGACCTCTTCGAGATGACGGAGCGGCGTTGGAAGGCGGTCCGCCACCTCTGGGACCGGGAGCCATGGGACTTCTTCGCCGTCCACGAGATCGGCCCCGATCGGCTGCACCATGCCTTCTGGAAGTACTTCGACCCCGACCATCCCCGCCACGAGGAGCACCCCGAGTTCTCCTCGATCGCGGAGCGGTACTACGCGAGCCTCGACACCGAGATCGGCGACCTCCTCGAACAGGTCGGGGAGGACGTGAACGTGCTCCTCACCTCGGACCACGGGACCCAGGCGATGCAGGGCTGCTTCTGCGTGAACGAGTGGCTCCGCTCGAAGGGCTACCTCGTCTTGAAGGGGGATTCGCCGCCTCCCGGGACGCCGATCGAGTCGGCGGCGATCGATTGGAAGAGGACACGCGTCTGGGGGGGCGGGGGATACTATGCCCGTCTCACGGTCAACCTCCGGGGCCGGGAGCCCCACGGGATCGTCGATCCGTCGGACCTCGGCTCCCTTCGCGAAGAACTCGGCCGGGAGCTCCAGAGGGTCGCTCGGCCCGACGGCCGACCCCTCGGGGTCGAGCTGTTTGAGCCCGCCTCGCTGTACCAGGAGGTGCGCGGCACGCCCCCCGATCTCTTGGCGTACTTCGGCGGCCTCGCCTTCCGTTCCGCCGGGACGATCGGCCACGGCTCCTGGTTCCTCGAGGAGAACGACACGGGACCGGACGACGCCGTCCACGATCGGGACGGCATTCTGGTCGCCACGGGACCCTCGATCGCCCCCCGGGGCCCGATCCCGAGGGCGCGGATCGCGGACGTCGCCCCCACGATCCTGAAGCTGTTCGGCCTCCCGAAGCCGTCCGGGATGCCATCCGAACCGATCGAAGGACTGCTCCGATCGGCGGGCCTGCTCCGAGCCGGCCGTCCCTGCGATGGGCCGGGTTCCAAGGGCGCCCCGCTGCGGGGGGATGTCGACACTTCCGAAGGCGAGGTCAGTCGCTCGTAGGAGGCCGGGAGGTATCCTCCGAGCGCCTCGGGTCGATCGCGACGTCGTGGGCGGTCCCTTCCCAGGCGCCCCGGGCGTTCCAGAAGAACGTGAACCGGATCGTCCGACCCGCCCGGTCGGCCGTCGAGAGCTCGGCCGAGGAGAGGCCGAGCGGCGTCGGGGTCGAGGCGAGGTCCGAGACCGAGGCCCACTGGTCGTCCGACCAGTGGAGCACGAACGGCTCCCGGGTGATGAACCGGAGCGTCGGGCCGGCGGACATCCGGCGGGGCCGGTAGTTCGGCTTCCAGATCTCGACGGTCCTCGTGGGTCTCGGCCGGGCGCCGTAACGGGCCTCGACCTCCGGGGGCCGATCGAAGACCCGGCCGTCGTCGATCGACCGCAGGAGCTTCAGGTACTCCGCGTGGGCCCAGACGAGCGGCATCGCCGAGGTCGTCGGCCGACCGAGGAAGAGGTGGAGATCCGGGCGGTCCGGCCGATCCCAGACCTGCTCGGGAAGCAGGCCGGTCCGGGAGGCGAACCGCTCGAGGGAGCGGACGAACGGGGCGATGTCGCCGCCGCGGGCGAGCTCATAGTGGGCCCGCTCCCCCGTCAAGAGCGGCCACGCCCGGCCGGTCCCCTCGCCGAGGAACGGCCCGCCGTCGTCGCGCTGTCCGTAGCCGTCGTAATTGTAGCGGTGCCAGCACGGCCCCTTCGGCGTGTCGACCTTCAGGACCCGGTCGACCACCTCGATCGACTGGAGGATCAACGGATCGTGCGGCGAACGGAGCCCGAACCGGACGAGCTCGAGGAACCCGGGGTCGACGACCTCCCGCACCGGGAACTCCTGGGGCGTGTCCGTGGGCCGGTTCAGGATCCGGACGACCCCGTCGTTCGCCGGACCCTCGACGTAGGCATCCAAGGGATCGCAGGGACGGATCCGCACGTAGTGCCGTCGGATCCCCTCGACGAGGCGCCCGTCCGTCGTCGCCGTCCAGCCGTCGAGGCGGCCGTTCAGGTAGTCGGCGTACTCCTCGAGGAACCGGGCGCTCTCGAGCTCCTGGCGCTCCCGGGCGAACCCGGCGGCGACGAGGAGGGCCGCCACGTTGGAGGCGAGGGTCGAGGGGGAGTAGCCGCCGACCTCCTCCCAGCGCTCCTGCTGGGTGGCGGGGCCCATGTCGATCAGGAACGCCGCGGCCGATCGGACCATCGGCCACGGATCGAACTCCTTGAGCGCCCCCTCGCGCTTCAGCAGGCCCGCCAGCAGGATCGGGAAGGCGACCTCGTCGAGCTGGACCGCCCCATAGTAGGGGTCCCCGTCCAGCCAGGAGTTCTGGGGGAAGCCCCCGTCCGGGCGCTGGGTGCCCGAGAGATAGATGAGGGTGCGCAGCGCCCTCGGGCTGTCCCCCGCGGCGAGCAGGCCGATCGCCGACTGGACGAGATCCCGCGTCCAGACGAGATGGTAGCCGCCGAGGGCCTCGTCCGAGTGGGCCTGGCCCCAGGGGATCGATAGGGAGGCGATCCGGGCCCCGAGGAACGTCTTGTCCTCGTGGGCGACGGTGAGGCTGTAGCTCGCGAAGTAGAGGTTCCCCTTGTCCTGCGACCGAGGAGCGAGCGGACGCAGGGATCGGCAGATCTGGTTCCAGCCCTCCCGGTAGCGCTTCGCGTGCTCCTCGAACGGGACGCCGAGGGACTGCAGGAGCGCGGTCACGGCGTTCGGCAGGCCCCGCCCGAAGGCGAGGCCGAGCGTGAACTCCTCACCGATCCGGGCGTCGATCTCCGCCATGAGGGCGACGTTGCCGTCGAGGGCCTGGTCGAACTCGAAGTCCATGAGGTAGTTGTCCGCGAGGTCGCTCCAGCCGTCCGAGGCGCCGACGAACCCGCAGCTCAGGCGCCGGAACGGCCGGCTCGCGCCGAGGGCGAGCCACGTCCCGTTCCGTTCCGCCACCAGGAGCTCCCGTCCCTCGAGCTCGACCACCCGGGCGTTGTTCCCCCAGCCGCCGACATCGAGGTGCGGCGCGCAGAGGGCGAAGAGGGAGAGGTCGCTCGGCCCGCCGAGGCCCGGCTTCAACCGGGTCCGCTCGAGGAGGACGGGGAGGTCGGGGTCGCTGATCACCTCCTTCTCGATCCGGTAACGGTCGTGGGGGTCGCTCGAGATGACCTTGTAGCCGAGCGCGTGGTCGCTCAGGCGCTGGGTCTGGGAGAGGAGGTGGCGCTTCTCCTCGTGGAAGAACGTCCGCCCGTCGCTGATCAGGTACTGCAGATCGCGGACCTGCGGGTGGTCGACCTGGGGGTAGTAGACCTCCGTCACCACCCCGCGCCACAGGGTGAACCAGAGCTTGCTTTCCGGGTAGGGGCTCGTCCCGCCCCCTTCCTTGGTCGACTGGGTCCACCGCGGCTCGATCCCGGGCCCGCCGAACGCGGAGCGATCGCCCCGCCACTTCACGTCGGACGCCCCCGTCCGCGCACTCGACCGGTGAGGGTCCCAGATGGGGGGGGCCCGAGGCGCTCCCAGGCGAGGGACGCGGCCCCGAGCGCGACGAGGTCCGGCCCGAGCTGCGCCTTGCGGACCTCGACCGCCCGCGCCGGGGGCTGACAGTCCGATCGGATGGCCGCTTCGACGATGCCGACGAGCTCGGGCCAGCCTTCCACGATGCCTCC
>DASYZN010000259.1:0-6354 GCA_035946105.1 Thermoplasmata archaeon
ACCCCGCCCAGAAGCACAAGGGCGTGAGCGCGTTCGTCGTGCCGCGCGGCACGCCGGGCGTCACTCCCGGGAAGGAGGAGGAGAAGATGGGCCACCGGGCCTCGGCCACCAGCACGGTCCGATTCGAAGGGGTGCGGGTCCCGGTCGCCGACCGGCTCGGCGCCGAGGGGGACGGATTCGGGCTCGCGATGCGGACCCTCGACCAGACGAGGACCCCGATCGGCGCGCTGGCCACGGGGATCGGCCAGGCCGCGCTCGACCATGCCGCCTCCTATGCGACGAAACGCCGCACCTTCGGCAAGCCGATCGGCGAGCACCAGGCGATCCAGATCAAGCTCGCGAACATGTCCCAGGACCTCTCGGCGGCCCGGCTCTTGACCTGGCAGGCGGCGTGGACGATCGACCAGGGCCGTCCCGGGACGCTCGAATCGTCGATGGCGAAGTGCTTCGCCTCGGACGCCGCGATGCGGATCGCCGACGAGGCGATCCAGATCTTCGGCGGCTACGGCTACATGAAGGACTACCCGGTGGAGAAGCTCCTGCGGGACGCGAAGCTCGCCCAGATCTACGAGGGATCGAACGAGATCCAGCGCCTCGTGATCGCGCGCGAGCTGCTCGCGAAGCTCGGCTAGCCGAGAGGGCCCGTGGAGATCGCCGTCCTGGTGAAGCCGGTCCCCGAACCGGAGACCCGGCTGCGCCCCGACGCCGGCGGGAAGGACTTGGACCCGGACGGTGTCAAGTTCGTCCTCTCCGGCTACGACGAGTCCGCCGTCGAGCAGGCGCTCCTGCTCAAGGAGGCCGTCGCCGGCTCGACCGTGCGGGCGTTCTCCTTCGGCCCGGCGCCGCGGACGGAGGAGGTCCTCCGCAGCGCGCTCGCCCTCGGAGCGGACGGCGCGACGTGGGTCGAGTCGGACCCGGGAAGCGGCTCTGATCCCCTCCTCAGCGCCCGGGCGCTCGCCGTCGCGCTGGGGCCGCGGGCGTTCGACCTCATCCTGCTCGGCAAGCAATCCTCCGACAGCGAGTCGGGGGTCGTCCCGTCGGCGCTCGGCGAGCTCTTGGGCCGTCCCGCGATCGGACCGGTCGTCGACCTGCGGTGGGACGCGGGCCGGTCCGCGTTCACCTTCGGACGGGCCGTCGAGGGCGGGATCGAGTCCGGCTCGGCCCGGCCCCCGATCGTGGTCGCGCTCCAGCAGGCGTGGAACGACCCGAGGAGTGCGAAGCTCCCCATGATCCTGAAGTCCCGGCGGGCCCCGATCGAGCGGATCGGCTGGCCGACGATCCGAGATGCCCTAGGGGAGCGGGCCTCCCCTCGATCGACCCCCACCCAGTTCCGCCTGCCTCCCCCGAGGTCGGGGGCGTCGATGATCCCGACCGACGACCCCGAGAGGGCGGCCCGGGAGCTCGTTCGTCGGCTCCGGGAGGAGGCGAAGGTCTTCCCGTGACGAACGTCCTCGTCTCCCTCGAAGCCCGGGGGGCGGGCCTCGCGCCCGAGAGCCTCGAGGCGCTCGGGGCGGCGCGCCCGCTCGCCGGGGACGGGGGATCGGTCGCCGCCCTCTGGGAGGGCGACGGTCCACCGCCCGGGGTCGGATCGCTTCCTGCCGACCGGGTCCTCACGGCCGCTCCGGCCTCCCCCTCCTCCGAATCGGGGACCGTCACCGCCCTCCTCGAGGCCGCCCGCCGGACCGCCTCGACCCTGATCCTCCTCGGGGGAACGGTCCGGGGCCGGGGACTCGTCGGCCGGCTGGCCATCCGATGGGACGCGTCGGCCGCCACCGGCGCGACCGAGCTCGCCCCGTCGGAGGGGGGGTTCGAGGTGCGTCGCCCGCTCTTCGGCGGACGCGCCTCGGGATCGTTCCATCTCTCGGGACCTCGGACGGTCGTCGCGCTGCGACCCCACACCTTCCCGGCGCCTCCCGCGGCGGATCGACCGCCGGCCCTCGAGGCGCTGGCCGTCACGCCGGCCCCGAGCTCCCCTCCCCCGGTCGAGGTGCACGGGTTCCGGCCGACCGATCGCGGTTCCGGGCCGGAGTTGGGCTCCGCCCCGATCGTCGTCGCCGGGGGCCGGGGGCTCGGGAGCGCCGAGCGGTTCGGGCTCGTCGAGGAGCTCGCGGCGTCGCTCGACGCGGCGGTCGGGGCGTCGCGCGCCGTGACCGACGCCGGCTGGCGGCCCGCCTCCTTCCAGGTCGGCCAGACGGGCCAGTCCGTCGCGCCGCAGCTCTACATCGCCGTCGGCATCTCGGGGGCGATCCAGCACCTCGTCGGGATGATGAACTCCCGGACGATCGTCGCGATCAACTCCGACCCCCAGGCGCCGATCTTCCGGGTCGCCGACTACGGCCTCGCCGGCGACCTCTTCGCGATCGTGCCCGCCCTCACCCGGGAGGTCCGCCGGGTGCGGGGCCGTCTGTAGGGCGCCTCAGAAGTTGCGGAAGAGCGAGTAGGCGTCTCGCACCATCGTCCACCGGGAGAGGCCGGAGCGCTTCCGCGTCTCCTCGAGGAGCGCCCGCAGGTGGCGCTTCGGCGCCCCGCGCTCCGTCATCATCGCCGAGAGGAGCGAGGAGGCGAACTCCGGGTAGGCCCCGTAGAACCGCTCGTTCCCCTTCACCCGGTCCATCCCCTCGAACTCCCGGAAGTCCGGGAGGATGCCGCCCACCTCGAGCCGCCGGTCGTACTCGGCAAGGCGGGCCGGGGTCGTCCCTCCGGCGGACCGGGCGGAGACCACCGTGTCGGCCGCCGCGAGGCCGGAACGGATCGCGTAGTTCATCCCCTGGATGACGATCCCGTTCGAGAAGACGAAGCCGGCGGCGTCGCCCGCGATCATCCAGCCGTCGCCGTGGAACGCCGCGGGCCGGCTCGCCCAGCCCGAGGAGATGAGCTTCGCGCCGTACTCGACGAGCTCTCCCCCCGCGAGCCGGTCCGCGATGGCCCGGTGCTGGCGGAACCGCTCGAGGAGCTCCTGGGCCTTCACCCCCTTGCCGAACAGGGAGGCGATGTTCACGATGAGCCCGACCGAGAGCGTGTCGCGGTTCGTGTAGAGGAAGCCGCCGCCGATCACCCCGGCCGGGAAGAATCCGGGGACCCACTCCTCGGCATGCCCCTCGTCCCCCGACAGGGCGAACCGGGACTCGATCGTCCCCCTCGGCAGCCTGAACACCTCCTTGATCCCGAGCTCCGTCGCCTCGCCGGAGAGCCGCGCGTTCGGCCGGATCGGCGTGCCGAGGGAGAGGCGCGAGTTCGCCCCATCGCAGAGCACCGTGACCGGGGCCGTGACCTTCTCGCCGTCCTGCACGATGCCTCGGACCTTCGGTCCGTCCCACAGGAGGCGCTCGACCGGTACGCCGCTCACGACGGTCGCCCCGGCCTTCTCGGCCTCCTTCGCCAGCCAGGCGTCGGTGCGCGCCCGCAGGACGGAGTGGGCGACGTAGGGAGGCCGGCGCCACTCGTCGTCGGCGAGGTCGAAGGAGACGGCGCGCTCCTTCGTCAGCATGCCGAACCGCTTACGGACGATGTGCCGCTCGACGGGCATCGACTCCCACCACCTCGGCAGGATGGCATCGAGCTCGTGGCCCCAGAGGATCCCCCCGGAGAGGTTCTTCTGCCCGGGTTCGACGCCGCGTTCGACGAGCAGGACGTTCGCCTTCCCCTGGGCCAATCGGATCGCGGCGGCCCCCCCGGCCATGCCGGCGCCCACCACGATCGCGTCGAAGTCGTCGCCCATGGATCGGCCCGTCGGGTATCGGGCCGGCGATTTAAGGGGGGCCGGCCGAGCTCAGCGCTGGCCGGGCGGCCGAAGATAGCCCGGCGGAGGGGCGGGGGGCGGCGGGCCGCTCCAGGCGCCGCTGGCAGGAGCGCGGAGGTTCGCCGTGGCCCCCTCGACGAGCCGCTGGAAATCGAACGGTCTCGGGATCCCCCGCCATGATTCGTTCCCGAGGGAGTGGCCGCCTTCGCTCGAGACCTGGATTGTCCCGAACCCGAACAGTCGCTGCAGGCCGGTCTGGTGGACGTCGACCCCGCGCACCTGCCCGACGGGGATCTCGTCGAAGTCCCTCGAGATGAGGCCGCGCTGGATGATCACGCGGGTCGAGCTCACCGCGTAGATCGTGCTGATCCACCGGAGATACCGCACCAGCAGGACGAGGAGGCCGAGGATCGTGAGCAGGAAGAAGAGCCCGAGCACGTAGTTCCCCGGACCGGTGCCTGAGACCGTCGGCAGGCCCCCGAAGGCGTCCGTCAGGTACGGGACGTGCGGGAGCGATCCGTCCCGGACCGTCAGCGCCGCGTAGTCGAGGAACGAGAGGATCAGGAGGGCGAGGACGGGTCCGGGGAAGTAGTAGAGGGCGGTCGACCGGGTCTCCTTCAGGAGGATCTCGCCGTCGGCGAGGTAGGTCGACTTCAGGAGCCTCGGACCCGGAGCCGAAGCCGGGGACGACACGAACGCCCTACTCGGGATGGCCCTGATAAGGGTTGGGCTGAACGCGCCCCCGCCCTCGCCGCAGGACCCCGGGGGGCTCGGGGGCGCGCTCGACCCAAATAGGGGGCCACGCGTTCGGGCGTTCGGATGGGCGTCACCGATTGCCACGTGCACATCAACCCGGTCTGGGAGATGCACCCGAGCGCCCGCGCCCTGCTCGGGCACCGGGGCTCGGGCCAGCAGATCGAGGCCTTCGCCCGATCGCCGGAACGGTTCCTCGAATATCTCGACGAGCGGGGCGTGGAGCGGGCCGTGTTGGTGAACTACGTCGCCCCCGAGATCGTCGGCTACACAGCGAAAGCGAACGACTTCGTCCTCGACTTTGTCCGCGCGGACCCCGATCGCCTCGTCGCCGTCGGCGGCGTCCTGCCGGGCCAGCCGGAGCCCGGCCGGGAACTCGAGCGGCTGTCGAAGGCCGGGCTTCGAGGGATCAAGCTCCATCCTCCGCACCAGCTCTTCGATCCCGCCGACTACCGGCGGGGCCGCCCGGGACTCGCCGAGATCTACGAGGCGTGCGAGCGGCTCAGGCTCCCGATCATCTTCCACACCGGTACCTCGGTCTTCCCCGGGGCACGGAACCGCTTCGCCGATCCGATGCGGATCGAGGACGTGGCGATCGACTATCCCAAGCTCACGATCGTCCTCGCCCACGGCGGCCGGCCGCTCTGGATGAGGGGCGCCGCGTTCCTGGCGCGCCGGTTCGAGCACGTCTTCCTCGAGCTCTCGAGCATCCCGCCGACGCACCTCCTCGAGTACTTCCCGGACCTCGAGCGCCTCGCCCCCAAGTCGCTCTTCGGCTCCGATTGGCCCGGGCCCGGGGTCGAGGACCTCGGGAAGAACCTCGCGGCGTTCCGCGCCCTTCCGATCTCACCGGAGGCGCGGACCGCCATGCTCGAACGGAATCCCGAGGTCGTCTTCCCCCGCGCGCCCTCGACGTGATATAGCGAGCCTGGCTCGGTCGCCCGTGCCGGACGCCCCCGAGAAACCCGTCGAGCCTCCCGCCCCCGTAGCCCCCGAGCCCGAGGGGGCCGAGGCGGGGGCGGTCGTGGTCGTCGAGGGCGGCGAGGAGGTCGGTCGGCTCCCCCTCCCCCGCCGCAACCGGGGCGAGATCTTCGGGGTGGCGAACCAGCTCCTCGGGGCCGCGCGCATCCGGGTGATGTGCGAGGACAACGTCTCCCGGATGGGCCGGATCACCGGGAAGATGAAGAAGAAGATGTGGATCCGGGAGGGCGACCTCCTGATCCTGCGGCCCTGGGGATTCCAGGAGGGGAAGGCGGACATCCTCTTCCGCTACAGCCGCACCCAGGCGACGTACCTCGCCCGGCGGGGCCTCCTGCCCGCCGCGATCGACGTCTTCTCCCAGGTCGAGATGCCCCCCGAAGGAGCCCCGCCGGCGTAGAGGGCGCGATGCCGGATCTCCCGGAGCCGCCGATGTCGGCGACGGAGATCGCGGTCGCCGAGCTCAACGCGGTCGCCCTCGGCGTGCCCCTCGAGCAGCTCATGGAGAACGCGGGCCGGGCGGTCGCCGAGGAGGTCCAGGCGCGCGCCCCGACCCCGACGACCCGCGTCGCCATCGTCGCCGGGCCCGGGAACAACGGCGGGGACGGCTCCGCGCTGGCCCACTTTCTCCACCAGTGGGGCTACCCCGTCGAGCTCTTCCTGCTCCTACCGCCCTCCGAGATCCGCTCGGCCGCCGCCCGCCAGTGCTTCGAGCGGGTCGCCGAGAGCCTCCCCGTCCACATCGGGGTCCCGACCTCTTCCGCCCTCAAAGGCTTCGACCTCGCCGTCGACGCGCTCCTGGGCTCCGGCCAGAAGGGCCCCATCCGACCGCCGTACCGGGGCGCCGTCGACGCCCTCAAGGAGTCCGGCCTACCGATCCTCTC
>DASYZN010000260.1:0-1648 GCA_035946105.1 Thermoplasmata archaeon
GACGGCCCAGGAGGCGGCCGCCCAGCCGTCCCGCTTCGACGAGCAGGGCGCCTCCTGGCAGAGGGCGCCGCTCGGCGACCGGGGGTTCCTCTACGCTCCCATAGAATGGGCCGAGCGCCTTCTGAGCCCGTCGGCCCAAAGCCGGATCCCGATCCCGGAGTGAATCGGGGGCGCGACGGCCCCGGGCCCGTCGAAAAAGCTCGGCAAGGGTAATAAGCGACCGTTCGTACCTCGCGCCACTTCGGACGCGGCCTGGATGAAACGTAGCTCTCGCGTATGGAAAAAGCGCGGCCACATGCGCTGGAAATGGCGCAAGAAGCGGATGCGCCGACGCATGCGGGCCCAGAAGATGCGGAAGGCGTAGGACCCGCATCCCCTCGGGTCGGGCCTCGGCCCGACCCGACGTCCGGAACGGCGCCCGGTCAGCGGCCGAGGCGCTCGAGGGCGCGGGACGCCTTCGTCCGCTTCTTCCACTCCTTGTAGTGGGGGCGGCAGAGCGGGGCCCGTCGTCCCCGCTCCGGCAGCTCGGGGAACGCCCGACGGGCCTCGGCGAGGGCGAGGTGACGCTCCGAGGGCGCCCCACACCCCGGCACCAGGCACGGCTCGGGGGCGGCCTCCGGCGGCCTCGGCCTCGTGGGGGGATCGGGCGTCATGCCGATCGGCCCGCGACGGCCGCGACGAGCTCGGGGATCTCGTAGGGGAACCGAGCGACCGTCGCCCCCGCCTTTCGGAGCGCCGCCGCCTTCGATTCGGCCGTCCCCTTCCCCCGGGCGATGATGGCGCCGGCGTGCCCCATCCGCTTCCCCGGGGGCGCGGAGCGTCCCGCGATGTAGGCGACGACGGGCTTCGTGAAGTGCCGTTCGATCTCCTCGGCGGCGTCCTCCTCCGCCGTGCCCCCGATCTCGCCGACGAGCACGAGGGCGTCCGTGGCGGGGTCGCGCTCGAAGTAGGGGAGGGCGTCGACGAAGCTCGTGCCGACCACGGGGTCGCCCCCGAGGCCGATGCACGTGCTCTGGCCGAGGCCGCGCTCCGTGAGGCCGTTCACGATCTCGTAGGTGAGCGTGCCGCTCCTGGAGATCACGCCGATGCGGCCGGGGCGGAAGACGACGTTCGGGATGATCCCGACCTTCGATCCCCCGGGGGAGGCGATCCCGGGGCAGTTCGGCCCGATGATCCGGGCCCCGTGCGCCCGCCCGTAGTGGTACATCGTGAGCATGTCGTGGAACGGGATGTGCTCCGTCACGATCACGGCGAGGCGGATCCCGGCGTCGACCGATTCCAGGTAGGCGTCGAGGGCGAACGGCGCCGGCACGAATAGGCAGGCGGCGTTCGCCCCGGTCTGGGAGACCGCCTCCCGGACCGAGTCGAAGACCGGGACGCCCTCCACGACGGCCCCGCCCTTCCCGGGGGTCGCCCCGGCCACGACCTGCGTGCCGAAGAGCTTCATCTGTCGGGTGTGGACCGTGCCCTGGTGGCCCGTGATCCCCTGGACCACCACGCGGGTCTCCCGGTCGATAAGGACGGTCATCGGGACCCTCCGGAGGCGACGAGTTCCCGTCCCTTGGCCGCCTCGATTGTCGCCTGGACGGCGGCCTTGAGGTCGGGGAGCGAGACGACGCCGGCCGCCTTCAGGATCGCGAGCCCTTCC
>DASYZN010000261.1:0-3780 GCA_035946105.1 Thermoplasmata archaeon
ACCGCGATCACATCGAGGATCACCGTCTCGAAGTGGCCTTCCGCCCCCCGCAATGCATGATCGAGGAGACCAGATCCGACGCCCCGACCACGCCACTCCGGCAGGACGGCGACGGCGAGAGTGCCGACATGCCGGTCCTCCGGGTGGGTTCCCCGATAGATGGTGCAGATCCCCACGATCCGCCCGGCTTCCTCCGCGACAGTCACGGCCTGTTGACCCGCGTTGACGTTCTTCCATACCTGTCCGAAGAATTCCGCCTCTTCGCCGAGGTTCGGTTTCCGCTCCAGGACGTGAAGCCCCAGGTGCGGATTGGTTGGGAGCTCGTCGTAACGGCTGAAGTAGAGGGCCGCCCAACCATCGAAGTCGGCCCACTCCAGGGGACGGAAGCGCACGCCGTGGTGATGGGAGGATTCGCCTTAGCGAGCTCGGACGCGCACCCTGGAAATCCTCGTGCGCTCCGAACATCTCGCCCTTTGCCGGTGCGTCTGCCCACGGGTTACCGGATCCCCCAGGGGACGCCGGTCGGATGGCCCACGTCCACATCCAGGTTTGGCTACCGACGCACAGAGGGCTCGTTTCCCACAAACTCCCAGACCCGGTGCAAGGCGCGGTGGAGACACGAATCGGGACTCGGCAGGAATGGATGGCCAACCCGGACTGATGCCATGTCCTGGTTCCTGAAGGACCCGGGGGGACGATCGTTGGCTTTGGCCACGGGGGACGGAGGGTCGGGGGAAACCGTCCGCCTGAGCCGACATGGGCGTCATCGACGTGCCTTGGGAGCGCCAGAGACTCGACGGATGGAGCTAGCTCCTCCGCATCCGGACGAACCGGAGGATGGCATCCCCAGGGCCCCCGAAGAGGGAAGGCTCGTCGGGGCGGCGGCGCCTCGCTCTCCAGCCACACTTCCCGGCGGGAGATGTAAGCCCCTACTGCTTAGAGGTCGGCGAACACCTCGTCGGGGCCCCGGGCGGAGAGCCCGCAAGAGCGTCGGGATTGCCGACAGATGAACGGGCGGGGAGTGCCGCGGGCCGGGCTTGAACCGGCGGCTTCAAGATCTTCAGTCTTGCACTCTCCCAAACTGAGTTACCGCGGCGTCCCGCGGCCGCCGACGTCGCCCCGGTATAAAGGGGATGGGCCTCCGGCCCCACCACCGTGCGAGGTGTTCGTCCGAACGGGCGCGCGCGCGTTCGAGCGCGGTCGACGGTGGGCTCGGCCCTCCGCCCTTATCTAGCCGGGCCGTCCTGTTCGGCCGCCGTTGATGAAGACCCTCGTCGTCGCGGAGAAGTTCAACACGGCCCTTCGGATCGCCATCGTCCTCTCCGACGGGCGGATGGTACGGAGCCGCCTCGGCGGAACCAACGTCTTCCGATTCGAACGGCCCGAGGGGTCGTTCGCCGTCGTCGGCCTCCGGGGCCACATCGTCGAGCTGGACTACCCGAAGGAGCTCCAGGAGTGGAGCCTCGACACCCTGGGGGCGCTCCTAGGGACGGAGCCGCTCAAGCGGGTCACCGAGACCGGGATCGTCGGCACGCTCCAGGAGATCGTGCGCGAGTTCGACCGGGTGATCATCGCGACGGACTTCGACCGGGAGGGGGAGCTCATCGGGTCGGAGGCCCTCGAGATCCTTCACCAGGTCCATCCGGGCCTCGCGGTGAAGCGCGCGCGCTACAGCGCGCTCACGCGCGAAGAGATCGAGCAGAGCTTCGAGAAGCTATCGGAGCTCGACCGCGCCCTCGTCCAGGCTGCGGAGGCCCGGCAGGAGATCGACCTCGTCTGGGGCGCCCTCCTGACGAGGTTCCTCTCCATCGTCGGGGGCCAGCGGGGCCGAAGCTTCCTCTCCGCGGGCCGGGTCCAGACCCCGACCCTCGCCCTCCTGGTCGAGCGCGACCAGGAGATCAAGGAGTTCGTCCCGGTCCCGTTCTGGACCATCGACGCCGAGGCGACGGACGGCATCGAGCCGTTCCGCCTCGCCCACGAGCACGGACACTTCGAGAACCGGACGGAGGCCGAGAAGACGTTCGGCCGCCTCTCGGGGGCGCGCGAGGGGACGGTGCGCGCGTTCACGGAGGAGGAGAGCCGCCGACGGCCCCCGGTCCCGTTCAGCACGACCCTCTTCGTCGCCGAAGCGACGCGGATGGGCCTCGGGGCGGCCTACGCGATGCGGATCGCCGAGGACCTCTACACCCAGGGATTGATCAGCTACCCGAGGACCGACAACACGGTCTACCCGAGGGGGCTAGGCCTCCGCAGCCTCGTCGAGCGGTTCCGGGAGGGGCCGTTCAAGGAGGCGGCGGAGTACGTCCTCGCGCAACCGACGTTCCGGGCGACGCGCGGCCGCTCGGAGACGACGGACCATCCGCCGATCTACCCGACCGGCGTGACCGACCCGAAGAAGCTCAAGCCGGAGCACGCGAAGGTCTACGAGCTCGTCGTCCGCCGGTTCCTCGCCACCGTCGCCCCGGACTCAACGGGTCTCACCCGAAATGCGAAGGTCGAGATCCGGGGGGAGTCGTTCCTGGGCCGGGGGCAGAAGCTCGTCGACCCGGGATGGTACAGCGTCTACCCCTACTCGACGCCCGAGACCGCGCCGATGCCGATCCTGAAGGTCGGCCAGTCCGTCCAGGTCACGTCGATCAACCTCAACGAGGACCAGACGAGGCCGCCGAAGCGGTTCACCCAGGGCACGCTGATCCAGGAGATGGAGCGGCTCGGCCTCGGGACGAAGTCGACCCGGCACGACGTGCTGCAGAAGCTCTTCGACCGCCACTACGTCGACCAGCGCTCGCTGGAGCCGACGGTCACCGGGATGGCGGTCACCGAGGCGCTCAAGGCCCACGCCCCGGTGATCACCCGCCCCGAGATGACCCACCGGCTCGAGGAGGAGATGGAGCTCGTCGCGGAGTCGAAGAAGGAGAAGCGCCAGGTGCTCGACGATTCGCGCGAGATGCTCCGGGAAGCCCACGAGCTCCTGACCCGCAACCTCGACGGGGTCCGGGAGACCCTCACCGGCGCCCTCGACCGCCAGCATTTCGTGGGGCCGTGCGCCCTCTGCGGGGGGGCGCTCCGCCTCACCCGCAGCCCGAGGGGCAGCCGGTGGATCCAGTGCGTCAACAACCCCGGCCGCTGCACGGCGACCTACGCGCTCCCGAACGCCGGGTTCATCGAACCCGCGCCCGAGTTCCTCTGCGCCCTCTGCAAGGTCCCGAGGGTCCGGATCGTCTTCCGGGGCCAGCGGCCGGACCTCTACTGCATCAATCCGGAGTGCGCCGAGCACCACAAGGCGTTCCGGATCGGCACCTGCCCCTCGTGCGCCTCCCCGTTGGAGATCCGCTACTCGTTCCGGGGGAACCGGTTCGTCGGATGCACCGGCTTCCCCTCCTGCCGCGTCACCTACCCGCTGCCGCAGCGCGGGAAGCTCGAGAAGGACCTGCCGCCGTGCCCCACGTGCCGGGCGCCGACGATCACGGCGATCGAGCAGGGCCGACCGCCCTGGACGCTCTGCATCAACCCCGAGTGCCCGACGCGGGTCGCCAAGGCCGAGGCGAAGGAGGCGGCGAAGCAGGCGAAGGCCGCGAAGGCCCGGAGCGCCTCCGCCGCCAAGCGGAAGAGCCCCGGCCGGAAGGTCCGTCGGCCCGCGACCCCGGCCGCGGCGGGACCGCAGGCGCCCGCGACGCCGGTCGCCCCGGCCGAGGCCCCCGCGAAGCCCCCCCGACGGCGCCGGACCCCCAAGAGCGCGCCGGCCGAGACCGCCGTCGGCGAGGCCGACGGAAGCGCCCC
>DASYZN010000262.1:0-4216 GCA_035946105.1 Thermoplasmata archaeon
AGGGTCGTCTCGTCCCGTTCGGTTTCCAGGATGCCCGTGTCCTCGAGCATGTAGAACGTGTCGCGGTCGTCCGGTTCGAGCACGTTGTCGATGATCCGCTCGTTGAAGCCGAAGAAATTGAGCACGTGGGCGGCGATCGACCGAGCGTCCTCGGGCCGCATGCCGTCGTGCCCGACCGAGCGCCGGATCGCCTTCGCGAGGGAGTCGTGGTCGACCGGCCCCGCCTGCGAGAGGACGAAGTCCGTCGGGATCCCGGAACGGGTCCGGGTCATGTCCTCCGCGGTCCTCAGCGGGACCGGGTTGCGGAGGGTGTACGGCCGACGGCTCGGCGACGGGATCTCGGGGGTCCGATTCATGGAGATAAAACCCTCCGGTCGCTATAAATAGTTACGTCAGTCCATCGTCAGACAATCGCGCTCCGACGCTCGTTCTGGGTCCTCCGGTCGCGGCATTGAGGAAATCAGGCCCGCCCAACGCCTCTCGAAGACCGCCGGAACCTGCTCCCGGGACGGACCCACTCTGTCAGGCTGCCCGCCCCCGGCTCGTCCTCGCGATGGCTTCGATCCTCGGGTACCACTCCTCCGTCTCGATCCGGCCCTCCAGCTCCGCGAGGGCCGGGAACTCTCCCGGGAGGGGAAGGACGCCCTTCGCGAGGTAGACGTGGGCAAGGCCCCCGCTCTCGGGGCCCTCCCAACGGCGCTCCAGCCGCTCCACGGCACGGAACTCGTAATACTCGGGCGCCGGCAGGAAATAGAGGAGCTCGTCGTCGGTGGACCGGGTGCGCTTCTCCCCCCGGGCCACGATCTCGACCCCGAGGTGCTGGATCACCGCCTGGGGGAGATTGTGGAGGAGACGGTTCGTCGTATGCGCCGTTGCCAGGTAGCGGTTCTGCACGATCTCGATCGGAAGCACCTCGCGAGCGGCGTAGGCGGAGACGATCCGTACGATGCCGGGCCCCCGGGCGAGGTAGGCGAGTCCGCGGCCGGGGGTTCTGGAGGAGCCCCCGAGGTGGTCTTGATACTGGATCAGCTCGGCGACCTCGGTCGGGAGCTGGAGCGTGAGCCACGTCGGGTGGACGGTCTGGAGGGCGACGTACTCCATGGGTGCTCATACTCCGCATTATTAGAAAACTTATAATCATGTCGATTGCGCCTTCGTCGTCGGATCGGCTGGAAGGGCGAACTCCTACCGAGGCGACGGCTCATCGGGGAGGTCGGGGAGGTTTGCGACCGTATCCGACCCCGAGGAGGATCCCTCCCAGGAAGAGGGAGACCAGGCAGCCTCCTAGGAACGGGAGATCGTGGACCAACGGACCCGTCAGGTCCGGCGCGAGCAGGAGGATCAACCCCCCTAGCAGGGTCAGGACCACACCGAGGACGATCAGCCGCTGCCGGGAGACCCGACCCGAGTCGGGAGGACGCTCGACCCCCCCGTCCATGCCTCGGGGACGGATCGGCGGAGATAAGCCTCCCCGGACCGAACTGGGAGGCGACCCCGGGGGCTCGGGTCGGAACGCCGATCGAACCCGGGCGCGCTCTCAAGAGCCCGGGGGACCTCGCGGGCCCGACGGAGGTCGTCGTGCGTCCTCGGCATGCCCGGCAGCCGGCCCCGCCGAAGTTGCCGGACGTTCCCGCGGGAGCGGATCCCGGTAGGGAGCGGCGGGCGAGGGCGCTCGAGGAGCCCCTGGACGTCACGATACGCCCCGGCGCCCCGTACGTCCGCTTGAGGGTCCGAAACCCGCTTCACCAGACGGTCTATCAGGTGATGGCGCCCGCGTATCCGGATCGCTCGCCCGCGTTCTGCAGCTGCGAGGACTTCTCCCGTCGCGGGCTCGGCACCTGCAAGCACCTCGAGGCGTCGTGGATCTGGCTCTCGGAGCACCCGGAATCGGCGAAGCCGATTCCCGCGCCGTTCGACGGGGCACCCCTCTGGGAGGCGATCGATCGGCGACTCACGGAACGGCAGGCCGTGCCGCTCTCGGCTCGATCGATCCGCGCGCCCGGGCTCCCCCTCGTCGGGCGCTGAGGGGGCTGAGCCCCCGATGGGACGACCAGGCGCCTAGGAGCTCGCCATCCCGGGGGCGCCCTTCAGGGCCTTGATCTTGTAGTACTCCGGGTCGACGATGACCTCGCCGTTGACCCCCATCGTCTCGATGGTCTTGAGGGCGATGCCGCTCTGGGCCTTCGCCTTCTGCCAGTCGGGGATCGGGATCGAGAACTTCTTCTCGACCTCGGTACGGTAGATCGGGCCCGAGTTGTACGAGCAGAACGGGATGATGCGCCCGTCCGGGACGGAGTAGTGGATATCGCAGCGCATCAGGCGCTGGATATCGTAGTCGTAGGCGTCCTGGAAGTGCATGTTCCCGATGTAGAGCGTCCGCCAGGTGAACTTGGCGAGCGCCTCCTTGTTCCCTTCCGTGAAGATCGCGGCGATCATCTTCACGCAGTTCTTCTCGTTGAGGCCCTCCGGGGCCTTCGCGAAGTCGAAGTACTTCGACACGTCGTGGAGCAGCTTGGCGCCCGCGACGGCCGTGCGGACCCGGGCGAACCGGGCGTCCCGGTACTTCTCGATCATCGCCTCGACGTTCTCGAAGAAGCCGTCGACGTCCATGAACCTCGGGAGCGGCGTGATCTTCTGGCCGTCCTTCGAGACGAACGCGAAGGTGGCGCAGCCGCAGCCCGGGTGCGTCGTCAGGGTCATCTTCTCCTCGCCGTGGATGATCGAGGCGAGCTCCGAGATCGGGGCGACCGACGGGACTGGGAAGAAGTCCGACTTCTCGAACGGTCCCTCTGTGCAGAGGATGCGGACGAGGTCCGACTGGGTGAACCGCATCTGGAAGCGGTCCTTGTCGGGGATCCGCGCCGTCAGGGCGACGGGCTGGAAGTTGACCCCGCGGACGACGTCGAGGTTGTCGATGGCGAACTTGACCGTCGGCCAGATCTCCTTCTCGTTGAACCCGCCGACCAGGGTCGGCACGAGGACGACGGAGAGCGGCTTGTCCGGCTTGCCCGCGGCGAGCTCCTCCGGGGACGAGTGGGTCTCCCGGGCCGCCTGGATCGCCTTCTGCTTCACCTTGAGGAGCGGGACCCCCCGGACCTTCCGGTAGATCTCGTCGTCCAGGCCGTCGAACTGCAGGTAGAGGGTGTGGAGCCCCGAGTTCCGGGCCGACTGGGCGAATCCGGGCTCGTTGGCGACCCGGATCCCGTTCGTGGCGACCTGGATCTGCTTGAAGCCCATGTCCCGGGCCATCGAGCAGGCGTCCAGGAACAGGGGCGAGAGCGTCGGCTCCCCTCCGGAGAACTGGACGGCGACGGCGCCGACCGGCTTCTGCTCCCGGAGCGTCTTCAGCATGAAGTGGATCTGCTCGCGGGTCGGCTCGAACACATAGCCGGCGGCGTTCGCGTTGGCGAAGCAGACCGGGCACTTCAGGTTGCAGCGGTTGGTGAGGTCCATCAGGGCGAGGCCCGTGTGGGACTTGTGGTGGCTGCACATCCCGCAGGTGGTCGGGCAGCCGCGGAACTTGTCATAGTAGGGGTTCTCGTAGCCGACCCCGTCGTGGGCGTAGACCTCCATCCGCAGATAGAAGTCGACGTCGTTCGAGATGACGTCCCAGAAGTAGCCGTGCACCCGGCACGTCTTCTCCATGATGACCCGGCCGTCCTTCTCCCGGACGACCGCGGGGATCACCTTGATACATTCGGGGCAGACGGAGGCGGTCTTCCTCGGCAGGCCCCGCGGGGCCTGGAACTCCTTCATGACGCGCGCCGGCATTTTCTACCTCATTCCCAGGTCCAGCCCGCGGACCCTTCGACCGGCCACCCACTCCATGCTACATAACCCATCTGTCGTTCAAACCACGACAAAAAGGGGTCTCCGTGACGGGGTTTCTCATGCAACAGGCCGCGACAACCCCCACAGTTCCGGGCTCCCCCACCGTCGCTCTGCCTTAAGGGAGGGCCTCCCATCCGGCCCTCGATGACCCCCAAGCCCCGCCGCCGAAACGCTCCCCCCGCGAAGCGAACGTCCCGCGCGACCCACGCGGGCCCGACCGGAACCCCGGGGCTCCGCCGCGAGGGGTTTGTGGGAAGGGACGGGTCCCCTGTACTAGATCACTACCCGCCGAAGGACCCGGCGCTCTCGGTCCGCGGTCCCCCCGTCTCGACCCCGGCGAAGGCGCGGGCCGCGACTCCCCCGTCGCCCCGCCCCGCCCCGGGAC
>DASYZN010000263.1:0-3546 GCA_035946105.1 Thermoplasmata archaeon
TCCGGTCAACTCGAACGACGAGTCGGTTCGCGAGCTGGCCGAATCGATTCGTCAACAGGGAATCCTGGAACCCCTGGTGGTCGTGAAAGGATCGAACGGAGGTTATCGCCTCGTCTTCGGGTTCCGACGTGCCGCGGCCGCTCGCCTGGCCGGATTGAAGACGGTTCCGGCGATCGTCCGATCGTACAACGACCAGGAGATCCGGGAAGCCCAGCTGGTCGAGAACCTCCAGCGGGAGGATCTCACTCCGATTGATGAGGCTCGGGCGCTGAAGGCGCTCCTCGATTCCAACGGACACACGCAGGCCGAGCTCGGCAAACGGATCGGAAAGTCGCAGCCTTACGTGGCCAACCGACTCCGTCTGCTCGAGCTGCCGGAGAAGGGCCAGCAGCTCCTCAGAGAGGGCAAGATCTCGACCGCCGTCGCCCAGCAGATCCTTCGAGTCCCTCGCGAGGAGAAGGGGGCCGTCGGAAGCGTCCTGCGAAAGGTCGAGGAGACGTTGGGCTACCGAGGGGTCGTCGGAGATCGGGATCTGAAGTGGGCGGTCGATCGCGCCATCGAGGGCGTACGGGAGAAGAAGGCCGTACGGAAGGTGCTCGACGGACTGAAGTTCCCGGACTGCCCGAAGAAGGACTGCGGGAAGCCCGGCAGACTTCCCGAACATCGCTGGAACCCGCAGTCACGGCAGCTCGTGTGCCCGGCTGGCCACGGATGGTCCGGGACGAGCGGAAGGTTGGATCCGGATCGATCGGTCCCGTCTCCAATTCGGAGGTCGGATCCACCCACCCTCCCTGAGGTCGACCCCGACATCCCCACGTCGGTTTCGGTGGATCAGATCCTCTCCCGGCTGCTCGAGGCGAGAAAGTCCGTTCGCCTCGTCGAACTCGGGTGGATCGACAAGACTCGTGCCCGATTGACGATCGAGGCGGATTTCCCATCTGCTCGTGGATCGCGGATACCGAGCCTGGAGGCCTACCAAGGAAGGAAGTTCGTTTCGCTCGACGATGCAAGGTACCAGCCTAACGACGAGAGGCGCAAGGCGGCCGCGCAGCAACGCGCGGACCTCGAGGCATGGCTTGCGACCTTCGGTCGACCGAAGAAGGGGGGCTGAGCCGTGGTCATACGGGCACCGAAAGGACGCCAGCCCTACTCGGGAACGGCCGTACCGGTGGATCGGTCGAAGGAGCAGATCTCGAAGCTGCTTCGGGAGTATGGTGCCGAGGGGATCTCCTGGTCGGAGAACTTCCAATCCGGAGAGCTCCAGCTCCGATTCGTCGTCAGCCGGGGCGAGGGATCTCCGCCGACCATGTACCGGATCACTCCGGCGGCCTTCAAGGAGAAGCACTCGACCTACGACCCGGTCAAGGGCCGCCACGTGACGGTGGAAGCCCCGAACTGGCCCCGGGCCATGCGGCTGCTGCATGCCTGGCTGAAGACGAAGCTCGAGTCGATCGCCTACGGTCTCACCGAGGTCGAGGAGGAGTTCCTGGCACAGCGGGTGATCCGTGATTCCGCCGGGAATGAAGCCACGGTGGGCGAGCTGGTTCTCCCGGCGATCGAGGAAGGCGGAGGACGCCTTTCCCTCGAGGCGCCCAAGCGACGCGACGGGGCGATCGACGCGAGCTTCCGGGGTCCGGCATGACGGCCCGGGTCGAATACTCCGTCACCGTCTCCAAGCCCGGTTCCTACTCGAACGTCCGAGTCTCGATCGCGGACGATGTCGGGGAGGGTGAGACGTCTCGAGAGGCGCTCTCCCGAGTTCGCAAGATCGTCCAGGATCGGGTGAAGGCCGACCTCCAGAAGCTCGGCGACCTCGGCGGGTGGAGCTGACCGATGCCGATCCATCGTGCGCAGCTGCTCAACGACCGCCTCTCCGGTCCGATCACCTTGACGGCGGCCGCGTCGCGTCGACCGATCTCCCGAGTCGTCTCAGTCCTGCGACGCGAGATTGGCCGGTTCGAACTCCACCTGGTCCTTCGACCACGGCGCCCCCGTAGGGTCTCTCGGGGCCTGATCTCGACGGCCGCCCGTCCTGTGCTACATCCTCCGAGATCGGACGAGGCGGCCCGCAGGGCTGTGGAGACGCTGGCCACGTCCCCTGTCGGGGGATTCGCCTGGAAGGAGAAGACCCAGTGGGCCCGGAGACTGTCCCAATGGAAGCCGGACTGGAACGGGAGACGGATCTCCTCCGAGGCCTGCCAGCTCGATTGCCGGTACGTCGCGCGCATCGCCCGGGCCGCCTGGAGCGGAGGTCGCCTTCCAACCGATCGGCAGTGGGGGATCCTCCGGGCCTCGCTCCAACGGATCTACGCCGAACTCCAGCAGGAGGCCTGAGTGACGCTGGCCAATTGCCCTTGCGGACTCCCCGTCTCCTCCGCCTTCGGCTGCCGGCACTACGGCGTCTTCCCGGGACGGCACCGGCGGCACTCGATCTGCTGCTCCTACATGATCCGGAACGACTCGAAGGATCCGCCCGCCCTCCTGGACCTCGTCCCGCTCGAGGAGCGGGATCCCGCGTCGATCTACGGGAGGCCGCGTTGATCCGATACCTCCTCCGCCGCTGCGAGTGCTGCGGTCGACGGATCCCGAAGGGGTCAGGGACCATCGGGGCGACGTCGTTCCATCGCCTGTGCGAGGAGTGCGGGCCGACCGACTCGAGTCCTTCCCTCTGCGTCCGTACGATCGGTCCGGACGGAGGCCGGTGGATCCACCGATCGGCCCGGGAGCCTTGAGATGGCCAGGATCCTCCGATCGCACGTCTGCGCCTCCTGTCGATCTCCGATCCGGGTCGTCGACCTACGAGAGTTCCTTCCGAAGCCGTGGGCCACGGCCGCGACCCTCTCCTGCCGACGTCCCGAGGTGCCCCCGTTGATCGGTTCGGTATCGTACTGCCCGATCCACGGGGCCGGGTTCGTACCGATCCGGATTTTCGTCCCGACCGCGATCGCCTCCACTCTCTCGAGGGACCCGGAAGAGGCCATGGCATGAGAACGATCGACCTCGCCCTCCTCAGCCCTCGCGAGCTCCAGAACCTGGTCCTCACGGAGCACGGCGCCCTCGGGCGCGTCCTGGCGATCGTCCGCCAGGATCTGCCCGAGTGGCACCGGGTCCGGAGACAGATCGAGGAGCTGGTGGAGACGGCGACCGATCGGCGGCCGTTCGTCGCCGCCTACATCCGCTCGGCCGATGCGCAGCTCGATCGGGAGCGGTCGGAGCGGAACCTGCACCAGTGGAGCCGGTGGCGGGAGGCTCCGTGACCCCTGATTCGGATCGGAATGCCGCCCCACCGGTTCCCCCCGGGGGGAACTGGTACTCCAACGCCGAGCTCACCGTCCGCGTCGCCCGCCTCGAGGACGACCTCCAGACCCATTGGATGCTCCAGAGAATCCTCGAGCGCGAGCTCGCCCAGATCCGCCAGGAGCTGAACCTCCGGCGAGTCGCCGAAGAGGCCGTCCGCGGTGATCCTCCCAGAGGCCTGCGCTGATGGCTCGTGCCGCCGGCCTCCGCGCCCTTCAGCTGCTCCTGCAGTCCCCGGCCGTCCCGGTC
>DASYZN010000264.1:0-2907 GCA_035946105.1 Thermoplasmata archaeon
GGGCGACGCACCGCCCGCCTCGGCGGCCTCGCCGAGGGGGAGTTCCGCCTCGACCCGGTCCGCCGCCGCGTCGAGCTCGGGCCGGGACGGCTGCGGCGCTTCGCCCGCCGCCTCGACCGACCCGCCTTCGTGATCGAGGAGTACCCGACGGCCGACGCGCTCGAGGTCGAGCGGACCCCTTTGAACCCCTCGGCGTTCCCCGAGGCCGGCGGCGGCACGTAGCCCTCGTCGCATTCGTGGCCTCCGTAGGTCAGGAACTTCTCGTCGCCCCGCCGGTTCTTGATCGAGCAGGGACCCCATCCCTCGTCCTCCGCCCCGTACCACATGGGGCAGTCCCGGCAGTGGAGCGGCGCCTTCCGAAGGGCCGAGGACGGCGTCGGGCGCTTCACGCCGCCCCCTTCCCGAGCGGGGCCCGGGCCCGGCGGGATTCGGCGACCCCGAGCATGAGCGCGGCGCTCGTCACGGGGCCGACCCCTCCCGGCACCGGCGTCAGGGCGGACGCCCAGCCCTCGAGCGCGTCGGCATCCGCATCGCCGACGGCGCGGTGTCCCGACGGCTTCGAGGGATCCGGGACGCTCGAGAGGCCCACGTCGATCACGGCGCAGCCCTTCGGCACGTTCGTACGGTCGAGGAGCTTCGGGCGACCCACGCAACTGAAGACGACCTCGGCCCCCGAGAGGGCGCCCGCGAGGTCAGGGGTCTTCGAGTGGGCGAGGGTGACCGTGGCGTCGTGGCCGAGCGCGGGGGAGGCGAGGGCGAGGGCCATCGGCCATCCGACGGTCGGCGATCGCCCCACGACCCCGACCCGCCGGCGGGAGAGCCCGATGCCGTGGAACTCCGCGATGGCGAGGGCGGCCCGGACGACCGCCGGGTAGTGGAGCGGGGCGCCCGAGATGAGCCGGGCGACGTTCTCCGCCCCGACCCCGTCCACGTCCTTCTCGGGGGAGAGCGCGCCGACGGCACCGTGGAAGTCGAGGGAGGGGGGGAGCGGATGCTCCAGGAGCACCGCGTCGACTTGGGGCTCCCGGTCGAGGGATCGGAGCCGCTCCCGAAGCGTGGCCCGATCCAACTCCTGGGGCAGCGCCTCGGGCCGAAGCGCCACCCCCGCCCGCTCGGCGGCCTTCGCCTGCTGGCGCAGATAGAAGGCATACGGGGTCGGGCTCGAACGATGGAGGCTCACGAGGAGCGGGGGTCGGCCGCCGAGCGAGGCGACCAGATCCCGGGCCGATCTTCCGAGGCGCTCCGCGACCGGCGCCCCTTCCAATCGGACGGTCACGTCGCCCCCGCGGGTCGAGCCGGGCGCGCTAGATAAGCGGCCCCGCCGCCCGGGGTCCGCCCGAACGGGCGAGGGCCGGGCCGCCGTCGGTACCGACGGGAACGACAGACCCCGGACTAAACGATTTATAATGGGGTCCGCTTGTTTCCACCGCCGGCGGACTCGGAACGCATCCCGAAGGCCGGCGAGGTAGTTACGGTGCCATCGGAAGAGGAACCTCGACGTTCCGAACCCCCGGTGGAGCAGTCCGCGAGCCTCGAGGCGTGGAAGAACTCGCTCCCGTACGAGTCGACGGCCCAGGTCGAGGTCCCCCCGAGGCTCCTCGACCAGGTGATCGGCCAGGACGAGGCGGTCGAGATCGCGAAGAAGGCGGCGACGCAGAAGCGCCATGTGATCCTGATCGGCGATCCCGGCACCGGGAAGAGCATGCTCGCCCGGGCGATGGTCGACTTCCTGCCGAAGGAGCAGCTGCAGGACATCCTGGCCTACCCGAACACGGACGATCCCAACGAGCCGAAGATCCGGGTCGTTCCCGCCGGGAAGGGGAAGGAGATCGTCACCGCGCAGAAGCTCGAGGTCGCCACGAAGAAGGAGCAACGGATGATCTTCGTCCTGCTCGCCGCCTTCGCCATCTTCGCCTTCGCGATCTACATCGTGATCAGCACGCCCGGCCACGACCCGACGGCGATCTTGGTCGCCCTCCTGATCGTGCTCGTCGTCTACGTCTTCGCCCGCCTGTCGGGCGGCCGGGCGGACTCCGGCAACGGGGTCGCGAAGCTCCTGGTCTCCCATGCGCCGGACGACCGTCCGCCCTTCATCGACGCCACCGGGGCCCACGCGGGCGCGCTCTTGGGCGACGTGAAGCACGACCCGTTCCAGTCGGGGGGCCTCGAGACGCCGCCCCATGAGCGCGTCGAGGTGGGCGCGATCCACAAGGCGAACGGAGGGGTCCTCTTCCTCGACGAGATCAACCTATTGAAGATCGAGAGCCAGCACTCCCTGCTGACGCCGCTCCAGGAGCGGACGGTCCCGATCGTCGGCCAGTCCGAGCGCTCCGCCGGGGCGATGGTCCAGACGGAGCCCGTCCCCTCCGACTTCGTCCTCGTCGCCGCCGGCAACGTCGACAGCGTCCAGCAGATGCACCCGGCCCTGCGCTCGCGGATCCGGGGCTACGGCTACGAGATGTACGTCAAGACGACGATGCCCGACAACGAGGAGAACCGGATGAAGGTCCTGCGCTTCGTCGCGCAGGAGGTCATCAAGGACAAGAAGATCCCCCACTTCGACATGGGCGCCGTCGCCGAGATCGTCCGGGAGGCCCAGCGGCGCTCCGGCCACTCCGGCCAGCTCACCCTGAGGCTGCGGGAGCTAGGCGGGCTCGTGCGGGTCGCCGGGGACGTCGCGAACTCCGAGGGGGCCCGGGTCACGACGGCCGAGCACGTCGGTCTCGCCAAGCGTTCGAGCCGCTCCTTAGAGCAGCAGATCGCCGACCGCTACATCGAGCGGCGCAAGGAGTACCAGATGTTCAAGATCAACGGCGCGACCGTCGGGGTCGTGAACGGACTCGCCGCGATCAACGCCCAGTCGGGGATGTCGGAGTTCTCCGGGATCGTCCTTCCCATCGTCGCCGA